>JAAYZB010000087.1 GCA_012515085.1 Acholeplasmataceae bacterium | reverse complement strand
TCGATCGCGGTCATTGTCGTGATGATGGCCATTCAAAAAGTGAGCCGAATTGCGTTGTTCCGAGTTGGCCAGAAACCCGGGCCAATGCAAAAACGTAAAAAAACAATTGCAAAAGTGACGATGAGCATTATCAAATATTTAGTTGGGATCATGGCAATTATCATTATTTTAGCTTTGTGGGGAGTCAATGTCGTTCCGGCATTGGCTGGACTAGGGGTTGCCGGTTTGGTAATCGGATTAGGGGCACAAAAATTTATTAACGACTTGATTGCGGGATTTTTTATCATTTTTGAACACCATTTTGACGTCGGAGATATCGTCGATATTGGTGGATTTAAAGGCGAAGTCCTAGAAATCGGGTTGAAAACAACGAGAATTCGTAATTGGCGCGGGGAAATCAATATCATATCCAACGGGTCAATTTCGTCGATGATCAATTTTTCTCGAAATCCATCGATAGCAATTGTTGATTTTTCAATTGCCTATGATGAAGATATCGAAAAAACAATCTCCTTATTGAAAGAAGAATTACCCAAACTTCGCAAGGAAATCGAAGACCTTATTGAAGATCCTCAAGTAGTTGGCGTCGTTTCCTTAGGGGCGAGTAGTGTCGATCTTCGAGTTATTGCCAAAACCATGACCGAAAAACATTACGGGGTGGAACGTTTGATGCGCCAAAGAGTCAAAGAAATCCTTGATGCCAACGGGATTGAAATTCCCTTTCCCCAAGTGGTCGTACACCAGGCAAACAAAGCCGAATAGAGAACTCATCTGGAGATGATTGTATCGAATGAAGGTCTATGATATAATACGCTGAAAAGCATGGAGAGTGACTTATGAAAACAATCTATTTTAAAGACTTACCACAATACTATAATCAAGAGCTTGAAATCTCCGGATTTGTTGATAAAATCCGGGATTTACAGTTTGTTCAATTTGTTGTTCTTCGCGATTCTTCGGGGAAAGTACAAGTCACCATTGAAAAAAACGATGCGAATGAAGCAATGAATCAAATCGTGACGAAGTTGACCAAAGAAAGCACCGTCAAAGTGCGAGGAATATTGCATGAGGCACCATCGGTCAAACTTCGGGGGATGGAACTCATCCCCACTGATCTGATCGTGACCAGTCAGAGTGCCGAAGAATTACCGATTGATATCTTGGACTATACGAACAAGTCAAACAAAGAATTACGTTTAGACAATCGATTCTTAGATCTTCGTGTGGATCGGAACTACTTGATTTTTAAAGCCCAAACAATAGCGGAAATGGCGATGCGCGAATATTGGCTAGAACATAATTTCATTGAGATCCACTCACCAAAGATTCTAGGCACCGCATCAGAGTCTGGAGCTGAAGTATTTAAAATGGACTACTTTGGCAAAACGGTATATTTGGCTCAGTCTCCCCAGTTCTATAAACAGATGGCCATGGCAGCTGGGTTTAACAATGTTTTTGAAATTGCGCCGGCTTTTAGAGCGGAGAATTCGCATACGGCTTTTCATGCGACCGAATTCACGAGTGTTGACTGCGAGATCAGTTGGATCGAGTCACACCATGACGTAATGGATATGGAAGAAATGGTCTGCAAACGGGTCATGCAAAAACTGACCGAGTCCATTGGGGCCGAATATTTCGAGCTCTATAAAAAAGAATGGTCGGCAGAATTGCCCACGTTTCCACGTATCCCGCTTTTGGAAGCAAAAAAAATCATCCGGGAGAAATACCATTATTCTGGGGAAAAAGAATATGATTTCGACCGTCGCGAAGAAGAACTGATTGGAATATATGCCAAAAAGGAATTTAAATCAGACTATGTGTTTGTGACTGATTATCCGTTTGAAGCGAGGCCTTTCTACCATATGCTTGATCCCGATACAGGCTTGACCAAGAGTTTCGATTTGATTTTCCGCGGAGTGGAAATCACAACGGGAGCTCAACGTGAACACCGATTGGATGTGCTGAAATCCCAAGCGTTGATGAAAGGGATGTCGTTGGAACCTCTGGATTTCTACTTTAATTTTTTCCGCTACGGCATGCCACCACACGGGGGCTATGGGTATGGCCTCACCCGTTTTCTGATGCGGCTTTTCGATACCGAAAGCATTCGGGATGTGACCTTCCTTTACCGGGGACCCAATCGAGTGAATCCTTAAAATAAACAGCCGGGTTTTCTACCCGGTTTTTTGTTGGAACCATCGCAATTATTCAATTTTGTGATACAATATTCTTTAAGTGGGTGAGATGACATGATCACAGCAATCTTAATTGGCGCAGGCGCCAGAGGCATTGGTGTCTACGGCGAATACGGATTAAAGCATCCGGAAGCGATTCGGTTTGTGGCGGTTGCCGAGCCTGATCTCGAAAGACGGGCTTATTTTAGTTATCAACACCAGATACCTATCGATAAGCAATATCCGACGGATCAAGAGATATTGGCTTCTCCCAAAATGGCCGATACTTGTTTTATCTGTACCCAAGATACCTTGCATGTTGCGCCGGCTTTAAAAGCGATGGAACTCGGATATGATATCTTCTTGGAAAAACCAATGGCTGTCACCCCGGAAGACTGTCTGCTTCTTGGAGAGAAGGCAAAGCAATGGAATCGAAAGATGATGATTGGACATGTCTTGCGTTATACGCCGTTTTTTTCACAAATCAAAGCATGGCTGGATGACGGAAAAATTGGAAAATTGATGACGATCCAACATAACGAAAACGTATCCTATTGGCATCATGCTCACAGTTATGTGAGGGGAAACTGGCACAATGAAAAGAAATCGGCACCGATGTTGCTCGCCAAATCTTGTCACGATTTGGACCTGATGATTTGGCTTTCTAACAGCAAAATCAAACAAGTATCTTCGCTTGGAAAGTTGACTCACTATAAAGAATCCAATGCGCCGAAAGGTAGCCCACCTTTCTGCATGGATGGTTGCCCGGTGAAAGACACCTGCTTATTTTATGCGCCAAAAGTCTATTTAAAGGCACCAATTTGGATGAAACTGCCCGTTTCAAACCAAATGACTGACGAATCGCTCCTCGCAGCGTTAAAAAACGGACCCTATGGACGCTGTGTTTATCACAATGACAACGATGTCGTCGATCATCAAGTGACCATCATTGAGTTTGAGAATGAAGTGACGGTTGCATTTACAATGACGGCCTTTACTGAAGAGAACACAAGAACGATCAAACTGATGGGAACTCTGGGAGAAATCCGTGGTCATCTGGAAAAAAGCGAATTGGAATTGATCCAATTCGGAAAAGGCGTCATTGAAACGAAGCACTGCGATCCAGGCGAAACGGGTCATGGTGGTGGCGATCAAGGGATCATGGAGGCTTTTATCGGTTTCATAGAAACGGATGCCAATCGTGATAAAGCTGATTTGGATGCGTCAATAGCGAGCCATTTATTAGCTTTTGCCGCCGAAGAGTCTCGAAAGAGAAAGACCATGGTTGATTATGCCAATTATATCGATAAAATGACTGCCCCTATCGCTTTTCACCCTTGTCGGGAGGAAGAGTATCACGGAGCGATTCGTTTGGCATCGGAAACATTCAAGGAAGCCATGGATCGCGAGTATCCCTTATTACTTGGAAAAGCAAATCAAGAGCGAATGTTTGTCGCAACAAAAGACGAAGAAGTACTTTCTTTAGTCAGCTATTATCCTGCGAGCCTTCATCTTGGAGACGCATATTTGCAGGTGGGATCGATTGGATCTGTCTGTACAAGAAAAGACTATCAAGGCCGCAGATTGGCTTCCGCATTGCTAAAAATGGCGGAAACGAAGATGCTTAGCGAGCAAATCAGCTTGGCGATCATATCCGGAGAAGGATCGCTCTATGAACGTTTTGGGGCGACTCGCGTCGGGCATGTGAAGGGGTATATGATGGATCCTTCTGTGATGAAAAAAACAGATGCCGTCATAATTCGAGATTATCAAGAACAAGATTTGCCAACCATATTTCAATTGTCAGAATCCGAACCATTTCGTTACGAACGAACACTTGAGTCGATGCAACGATTGATCAAAGGAACGCTGATTCCGCGAATGATGGTGGATCATGCATTGGAAATCATAGAGAAACAAGGAAAAATCAGTGCTTATGTCGTTCTTCGACTGGAACGAGAGAGCGAGGAATGCTTGATTCACGAATTTGCCGGAAATCGTCAATCAATTGTGGCGGCATTCCCTTTATTGTTGGAGAAGCATCATAAATCGTTATTGTTGTTGCCCGCTCGATATCAGGATTCAATTCATGATAATCTCAAGTACATTCCTGCATCAATGACAGATCAATATGCCAGTTTCAAAGTTGTGAATTGGCCATTATTCATCAAAGAAATCTGGCCACTAGTCAAAAAACAATGCCCTGCACTTCAATCATGGACGGTCGCGGAGACAACTTTTCCGACGATAATGCTAAACAACATGGCTTGGGCGATGCAAGACATACATCAACTTCACCGGTTGGTGTTTGGGCCCAAAGGGGAAGCGAAAGCGTGTCCCAATCCCGACCTTCAACGATTACTCGAAGAAGCATTTCCAATCGATTTTGTTTGGACGAATAATTTGAACTATCAATAGGAGGAAAATTTGATGTTTGGCTTATCAGATGGAACAATTACAGCCATTGGAATATCCTTTATAACCGTGATGACCACAGCCGGTTCGGCCATGGTGTTCTTCTTTAAACACTCGATGAGCGATCTGTTCAAACGCTTATCACTTGGATTTGCGGCGGGAGTCATGATTGCCGCGTCGGTTTGGTCGCTCTTGAATCCCGCAATTGAAGAAGCGGAGTTACTCGGAATGATCGGGTGGATTCCGGCCGCAGTAGGTTTCGTGGGTGGTGGCCTATTCTTGTTACTAGTGGACACTTTGTTGCCGCATCTCCATATTGGCGAAGATAAACCGGAGGGCTTACATGCCAGCTGGAAACGAACCACTATGCTTGTATTTGCCGTGGCACTTCACAATGTTCCTGAGGGGTTGGCTGTTGGTTTGGCTTTTGGCCTCGCGCTTCAAAGCAATTCCGCAATCGCCATCGCATCGGCCTTTGGTTTGGCCATTGGGATCGGTCTTCAGAATTTTCCGGAAGGCGCCGCCATTTCACTACCGCTGAGACAAGAAAAGATGTCCAGAGGAAAATCCTTTTTCTATGGCGCTTTGAGTGGCGTCGTTGAACCGGTGTTTGCGGTTATCGGACTCTTGTTGGCAAGTCAATTGGTCACGGTCATGCCGTGGCTTTTGGCGTTTGCGGCGGGCGCAATGATTTATGTAGTAGTAGAAGAATTGATTCCGGAAGCATTGCTTGGGAAACATTCAAACATCGGTACGATGGCGGTAATGTTCGGTTTTGTCGTGATGATGATTTTGGACGTAGCGTTGGGATAAGATGGAACTCAAAGTCTTGTATGAAGATAATCATGTGATCGTCTGCGTCAAACCTCCGGGAATTTTGAGTCAAAAAGGCAGTAAGCCACTTCCGGACATGTTGACGGAAATAAAAAGCTATTTGAAAGAAAAGTACTCGAAACCGGGAAATGTGTTTCTTGGTTTGGTTCACCGACTCGATCTTAATGTGGGCGGAGTTATGGTTTTTGCTCGAACATCGAAAGCAGCCAGTCGGTTAAGTCAAGCAATTCGTGAGGGGCAATTCTGCAAATCCTATTTCGCGTTAGTGGAAGGGTCTTTATCTTTACTCAACCCAGTAGAGATGCTGAGTGATGAACTAAAAAAAGATCTGGAAGAACACATTGCTTCAGTTGATTCTTCTGGAAAAACCGCAATTCTGAAGTATGAATCGCTGGCGCATGTCACTTGGCAGAAACAAAAGGGAACCCTTGTGGAGATTACCCTAGTTACGGGAAGATTTCATCAAATCCGCATCCAATTTGCGTCTCGAGGCCACCCCTTGTTCAATGATCGAAAATATGGAGCATCTGCTTTATTAAAAACCAATGACATCGGACTGTGGGCCTATCGGCTACAGTTTCCACATCCGATAACCAGAGAAATCCAATTTTTTTCGTTTGCTCCGGAAGGACCGCTCTTTTCGCCTTATAAAAAACAAATTGAACCATATCTTACTAGTGACTATAGAACAGGAGACAATGATCAATGATTTCTATTCAACCCGTATTTGACAATATCCGCGAAGTAACAGTCACGTTGGCCAATCAGCAAGTATTTGCCTTTCTTACATTGGGAGCGACTTGGACTAAATGGAGGGCTGCGGATGGAACCGACCTTGTTAGCCGATATGCAAATTATCACCATTACCAATCGCCGGGAATGTATTTAGGATCGACCATTGGACCGATGACCGGAAGAATCCCGAACAGCGAATTTTGTTTTGAGGCAAAAAACTATCAAGTGAAGTGCAACCATCCGCACTTGCTTCATAGTGCGGAATACGGGTTCTCCTTTATCAACTTTGATTTGGTCAAGACAGAGGAAACCCTTCAAGGCGCGACTGTCGTATTTCAAAGCGACTATCGGCACCCTTTCATGAAGGGACTGGTAAAGATTGAAATCACCTATGTCGTCGATCATTCCGGGCTCACCGTCTTTTATGAAGCTATAGCCAATGAAGACACCTTGTTGAACATGACCAATCACGCCTATTTTAACTTGGATGGTGATTTTGATCATCCAATTACATCTCATCAATTGTTGATCAATGCCGATGAAGTAGTCTTAGTGGATGACGATATTCTCGGGACCGAGAAAATTTCTGTTGACGACACTCTCTTCGATTTTAGACAACGTCGTTTTGTGATGCCAAGCATTACAGATCCTTTGCTGAAAAGCCAGGGATCAAACGGGTTGGATCATTATTTTATTCTCAAAAAACCTCGAGATCTAGATCTGGTATTGACGTCGAAAAAATCCAACCGCTCGCTCACGATCATAAGCACTTATCCTGGGATCACAATCTATACCACGAATTATCCCGATCCCAAAGTGCCGATTCAAACCGGACGGTTACTAGGATTGCATTCGGCCATTGCCATGGAACCGCATTATCCGCTAAGACTGGATGAAAAGACAAGTTCGCCAGTCTATAGACTCAATAAAGGCGAGTGGTATCGTCATCAAATTCAATATCGATTAATAGAAAATGAGAAATAATTTGTGCTAGAGAAAAATATTGAAACCAGCTGAGAAACCTGAAGAGGTGAAGAAATGTTAAACAAAGCGATCAATCAATTGGTTCACTACGCGCTTGAAAATCATTTTTTGGAAAAAGCAGACTGCGACTATGCCATCAATCGCGTTTTGTATCTGTACCATATCGACACATTTGAAAAAGAAGCGATTGACGAGCCTGTCGATTTTTTCCAAGTGATGGAAGAGTTGTTGGATGAGGCAATTCAACGCAGTTTAATTGAGAATGACATCACCTATAAAGATCATTTCGAAGCGAAGATCATCGATTGTTTTTTGCCAAGGCCTTCCGAACTCAATCGTCATTTCCATGAATTGAAACGCATTGATCCCGTCAAAGCAACGAATTATTTTTTTCATTTTTCCCAAGCCACTAACTATATAAAAACCCAACGAATCAAAAAAAATATTTCCTTTGTCTATGAAGGAAAGTATGCTCCACTCGAGATAACGATCAATTTGTCAAAACCAGAAAAAGATCCTAGAATGATAGGATTGCTACGGGAAAATCCCGACACTGATTATCCCAAGTGTGCCTTATGCATGGAAAATGTCGGGTATTATGGGTCTTCCGACAAAGCATCGCGAAGCAACCATCGCGTGGTGTCTATTACACTTGACCAAGAAGTTGATGGTTGGGGATTTCAGTATTCTCCCTATGCCTATTTCAATGAACATACGATCATCCTAAAAAAAGAGCATATCCCGATGAAAGTCGACGTCAAAACCTTTCGAGAGCTTGCGGATTTTGTTGATCAGTTTCCTCATTATTTAATGGGATCGAATGCGGGATTGCCAATCGTGGGTGGATCGATTTTGTCTCATTATCATTTCCAGGGTGGACGGACTGATTTTCCGATTCAGAAAGCGGAGATTGTTCACACCATCAAAAAAGGCAGAGTGATTGTGGACGTCCTTGATTGGCCACTTTCCGTTATTCGGCTTAGTAGCCGAGATCGAACAAAACTTTTGGCAATGGCGGAGCAAATGCTGAATTATTGGCAATCTTATTCCAATCCTGATCTTGGTATTTTGGCCAAGACTATCGAATGTCATAATACATTCACTCCCATCATGAGAAAACAACAAGATCAATACCATTTCTATTTGGTGTTGAGAAATAATCGGGCGACTACCGAACGTCCATATGGATTGTTCCATCCACGGGAAGAGTTGTTTCACATAAAAAAAGAAAATATTGGTTTGATCGAAGTCATGGGATTAGCGATTCTTCCGGGCAGATTGAAACAAGAATTGGATTTGATTCAACACGTTTTGAAAAACAATCTACCGCTAACTGATTATCCTGAATTAAAAAAGCATGAACCATGGATCGAAAAGATACGGGACAAGGTTCTCAAGGCGTTTCGGATGGATCTTTTTCTCCAAATGGAAGTCGGACGCATCTTTGAAGAAGTTATCGAGGACTGTGGTGTTTTCAAACGGACAGATCGAAAAGCCTTTATTGACTTTGTCGAAAAAGCCTGCAGATAAGCAGAAAATGTCTGCTTTAATCGGTAAGGCATGATATAATATATAACGCATTTGCGAGGTGGAATTATGAGCAAACAAACAACAAAATTGGTGAAGGCTATCACCAGTCGAGACGAAGATTTCGCCCAATGGTATACCGACGTCTGTAAAAAAGCTGAACTGATGGACTATACCGCGGCGAAAGGATTTATCATCTATCGTCCATACGGCTATCGACTGTGGGAGAACATCCAAGAATATCTGAATGAAAAGTTCCGGCAAACGGGACATGACAACGTCTATTTTCCACTCGTCATTCCAGAATCGCTTTTTCAAAAAGAAGCCGATCATGTGGAAGGTTTTGCACCGGAAACGGCAATTGTGACCATCGGCGGAAAAGAAGAATTATCGGAAAGGTTGATCATTCGACCGACCTCCGAGGTTTTGTTTTGCGATCATTTTTCGCACATTATTTCTTCGTACCGGGATCTGCCAAAAAAATATAATCAATGGTGCAGTGTGGTCCGTTGGGAAAAAACAACTCGTCCATTTCTTCGTGGGTCTGAATTCTTATGGCAGGAAGGCCATACGATTCATCAAACCGAAACCGAAGCCAGACAAGAGACGATGGATATTTTAGATATTTACCGAAATTTAGGAAAAGAATTGCTGGCAATTCCGTTTTTAACAGGGAAAAAAACCGAAAAAGAAAAATTTGCCGGAGCGGTGGATACTTATGCCATCGAAGCGCTGATGCATGATAACAAGGCTCTGCAATCAGGGACAACTCATTATCTAGGCACCGGCTTCGCAAAAGCTTTTGGCATTCAATTTCTAGATCAATCCAATCAACTTCAATATGTTCATCAGACTTCTTGGGGCGTATCGACTCGGTTAATCGGAGCGATCATCATGGTTCATGGAGATGATTCAGGACTGGTTTTACCTCCCTTTGTTGCGCCAATTCAAGTGATTATTGTGCCGATTCAAACTGATCGAGAAGGAATCATCGAAGCATGTGATGCATTGGCTCAAAGATTGAGCGACAAACACCTTCGTGTGAAAGTGGACAAATCTGATAAATCACCTGGTTGGAAATTTTCAGAATCGGAAATGCAAGGGATACCGATCCGCATTGAGGTCGGCCCTCGTGATTTGGAAAAAGGCGAATGTGTGGTCGTCAAACGAGTCAATCATTCAAAGACTGTGGAAAAATTGACCGTTGTCGCCGATAAAATGCCAAGTATGCTTCAAGAAATTCATGACGAGATGTATCAAAAAGCTCTTGACAATGCCCAAGATAATACTCATGAAGCTCAGAGTTATGCCGAATTTAAAGAATTGATCGCCAATAATGCCGGATATGTTAAAATGATGTGGTGTGGGAATTCCGCTTGTGAAACAAAGATCAAAGAAGAAACAACTGCAACTTCTCGCTGCATCCCTTTTATACAAGAACATTTGGGGGATTATTGCCCCGTATGTGGTGAAAAAGCCAAATACCTTGTGTATTTCGCGAAAGCCTATTAAGTGGATTCAAAGTAAGAAAGTTTAATAAGCATATCCATTTTAGGATATGCTTTTTGATTAAGAATGGGGATTAATTTGAACGATCGAATAGGTCGTTGCCGACCGAATCTGTTGCGACAATAACGGGAAAATTTTCGACTTCAAATTCAACTACCGCTTCCGATTGTAAATCTGGATAAGCTATCAATTTAGCCGTTTTCACGGTTTTTGAAAGCAGTGCTCCAATGCCACCGACAGCGACAAGATAGACCGACTTGGTTTGAATCAACGACCGTCTGAACTCTTCGCTACGATTGCCTTTTCCAATCATGATTTTCAGGCCGGCATTCATTAAGATGATACTATAAGGATCCATCCGGTAACTGGATGTCGGGCCACAGGAACCGATTGGATGTCCCAGTTTAGCCGGAGTGGGGCCCGTATAGTACACCACTTGACCAGCAAACTGAAAGGGCAATGGTTCTTGTTTATTGAGCGATTCCACAAGTCGCTTGTGGGCTTGATCGCGGGCCGTGTAAATAATCCCTGATAGCATGACTTCTTCACCTACACGTAGAGCAAGACGTGTGGCTTCATCGATGGGTGTCTGTAAATGTCTCACAAATCTTCCCCCTTTAGAATGACGTGAGTTTCTCTGGCCGCATGACATTGAATATTGACCGCAACCGGTAAAGAGGCGATGTGACAAGGATACGAATTGACTTTGACTTGAAGGCAAGTTGTCTTGCCACCAAAGGCCATTGGACCGATTCCTAAAGCGTTGATGGCTTCCAGTAATTCATTTTCAAGTCTTCGATCTATCGGATTAGCGGCTTCATCATCCAGCGGGCGCATGAGCGCTGTTTTTGCCAAGTAGGCACATTTCTCAAAATTGCCGCCAATGCCGATACCGACGATGATCGGAGGGCAAGGTTTTCCTCCGGCTAAACGAATTGTTTCTAATACAAAATCTTTCACGCCTTTTTCACCATCCGCCGGTGTCAACATCGTAAGTCGACTCATATTTTCACTGCCGGCTCCCTTGGCTGCGAAACAAATATCCAAGGTATCTCCCATCGCGAGTTCTGTATGAATAATCGCAGGAGTATTGTCTTTTGTATTGATTCGTTCTAAGGGATGTGCTACCACAGATTTTCTTAAGTATCCATCAAGATATCCTTGACGAGTACCTTCTTGAATTGCTTCATATAAGGAATAGGGGAAAAATAGTTCATTTCCAATATGAAGAAAAAAGACTGCGACTCCAGTGTCTTGGCACATAGGGATGTTATCATTCTTGGCAATAGCCGCATTATCACAAATGGATTTTAGGACATTTTTAGCCAGACTGGATGTTTCCTGTTTTTCAGCATCTTTCAGTTTCTGAATCACTAAAGGATTCAAAATAGTGGCGGCTTGGATAACCATGTTCCGGACAGTCTGAATGAGAGAATCGCGATTAATTGTTTTCATAAATCCACCTCAAACATCATTATATCATGTCCTTTCATCAACTCCAATGAAGAATCGAAGAATAGAAGTTAACGAAAAGCGTGATATTCTTTACTTTATCCATAAATTTCGTTATAATTCTCACATGGGGTGACTGTTATGCACAAAATCAAACTAATTACCGATACCACCAGCGACTTATCTCCAGATCTAATTGAAGCACATCAAATAACAATGGTTCCATTATATGTTAACTTCAAAGAAGAAACATATCGCGATCTATTTGAACTCAATCCAAAAAACATGTATGACCTGGTTCAAAAAAAAGGCTTTTTACCTAAAACCGCAGCCGCATCTCCCGGAGATTTCTATAATGTCTTCAAGGAATATTTAGCGGAAGGGTATGAAATCATCTATACAGGAATTGGCGGGAACTTTTCGGCGTCTCTTACCAGCGCTAATACCGCAAAAAAAATGCTGGATTCAACCAAAATTCATCTTGTAGATTCCCAAAATCTTTCGAGTGGCTCTGGGCTATTGGTCTTAAAAGCAGCCAAATTTCGTTCCGAAGGCGATTCCGCTGAGATGATTGTAAAAAAATTGGAAGCAATCCGCTCCCGCGTACGCAGTCAGTTTGTGATCGACACCTTGGAGTACCTTTATAAAGGGGGAAGGTTGAACGCCTTGTCTGCCTTCATGGGAACCATGTTGCGGATCAAACCCATTATAAAGGTTCACAATGGGTTGATGGCAGTGGGAAAAAAACCAAGGGGAAATATTCGAATTGGAATCGATTTGATGATTCGAGAATTATTGGAACTTGAGGATCGAGTGGACGAAGACTTCCTAATGATCACACATTCGCTGGCAGATGAGCAAGCGGTTTATATCAAACAGGAACTTGCGAAACACAATTTAAAAATCAAACATATATATGAAACCGCTGCCGGATGCGTCATCTCCTCGCACTGCGGTAAAGGAACGATCGGAATTCTATACATCGAAAAAGAATGACTAGCAAAAGCTAGTCATTCTTTTAGTTGACAACGCAACTAACTAGCGATATAATTGAACCATCTGTGAGGTGTTGACATGTTTAGTTACGTCGATCATCGAATCGCTCGGTATCGAGCGCGATTTATGGAAGATTATTTGAAACGCTTGGATTTAAATAATCCAGATGCCATGTATTTGGTAAAAATCAATCACAAGAAACAATCAAAAATGAGTACGATCGTAGCGGATGCTCCCTTTCACAAGTCGCACGCGACACGGGCGATAGCCCGGTTAACTAAACGGCATTTGGTAGAGAAAAAAGCCGATCCCGATGATCTACGCGGCTTTTTGGTCAGCATTACGCCAGAAGGAGAAAAGATTGCTTTCAGTGTGCTAGAAGGTTTTTCCGCTTGGGACAAACTGATCAAAAGTATGTTAACGGAAAAAGAGCAAGAAGATCTACAACAGATTTATCAGAAAATTTCCATGTCTTTAAGACAGTACTTTCAGGAGGATGACCCTAGTGAAAAGGATGTTTAAATATTTAAAACCGCACTGGGTGTCGGTCCTAGTCATATTGTTTTTGGTCGCCATTTCGGCAATGGGGCAGTTATTATTGCCAGATTTCATGAGCAAGATGATTGGCGAAGGGATCAAACCGATCTATGAAGTGTATGATCCTACGAGCGAGGCCTTCGTATCGACCGATTTTTGCGACATCAACGCATCACCAGATACATGTCGGATCATCGGTCAAGAAAGTGACATGGATATCATATTACATTATGGGGGTTGGATGGCCATCGTGACGCTGGCCTCGACGGGAGCAGCTATCTTGCTCATGTATCTCTCCAGCAAGGTCTCTAGTTTAACTGGGAAAAGCATCCGTGCCGATATTTTTCGCAAAGTCAACCAATTCTCAATGGCCGATACAGACCAATTTGGCACATCTTCACTGATCACTCGATCCACAAATGATGTCGTTCAAATTCAAAATTTCCTGATCATGTTTTTACGCATGGTGGTTCGGATCCCCATTATTTTTACCGGAGCTCTGATTCTGAGTTGGAACAAAAGCAAAGAACTCACCCAGGTTTTATTTGGGGGAGTCCCAGTGCTCGCCATTTTAGTCATTGTCGTCTTTATTCTTGCATTGCCCTTGTTTCGGGTGATGCAAAAAAAGATTGACAAAATCACTTTGGTGACCCGAGAAGGGATCAATGGTGTTCGAGTGATTCGGGCGTTTGATAAAGGGGATAAAGAAGTCAATCGCTTTCAGGAAGCGAATAATGACTTAACTAAGACCATGGTGAAAACCGGTAATATTCTGGCATTTATGAATCCAGCAGTCAATCTGGTTTTTAGCATCGTTATTTTAGCCGTCATCTTTTTTGCTTATCGACTGATTCTTGGTAGTCAATCGAGTGATTATCAAGCACTGGCGAATGTTTCGGCGGTGATGCAATACTCCTTTCAAATAATGTTTAGTTTGTTAATGCTGACGTTTACTTTTATCATGTATCCCCGAGCAGAAGTATCGGGAAAACGGGTGTCGGAAGTCTTGGAAACGGATATTAAAATCAAAGATAGCGGCGATCCACAATATGATACTCAGGATTTTCGGGGAGAGATTGAATTTTCCGATGTTTGTTTCAAGTATGATGACGCTGAAAAGAATGTGCTTGAGCATATTTCTTTTAGTGCATCTCCAGGTGAAGTGGTGGCGCTAATTGGTTCCACTGGATCGGGAAAATCGACGACGATCAATCTATTGCCACGCTTCTTTGATGTCACTTGTGGAGAAATCAAGATTGATGGCGTTGACATTCGCCAGTTGTCACTAAAAAAACTCCGTTCGCTGATCGGGTTTGTTCCTCAAAAAGCGACATTGTTTTCGGGGACAATCCGTGAGAACATTACTTATGGTAATCCCGATGCTACGGAAGAAGAAATCGAAAAAGCCGTAAGAATCGGGCAAGCAGATGATTTTATCGAAGCGATTGATCAAAGATATGAAGCGGTTGTTGAACAAGGTGCAGTGAATTTTTCCGGTGGACAAAAACAGCGGTTGTCAATCGTGCGGGCGTTGGTTCGTCGCTCGCCAATCTATGTGTTTGATGATAGTTTTTCCGCTTTGGATTTTAAGACGGATGCGGCTTTAAGGTTGGCACTTCGTTCGGAAATAAAAGATGCGACGGTTTTGATTGTCGCCCAACGAATCGGTACCATCATGGATGCTGATAAGATTATTGTCTTTCACGAAGGTCGGATCGTGGGAATTGGAACACATCGGGAATTGATTCAAAATTGCGATGTCTATCGCGAGATAGCCCTATCACAATTAAGCGAGGAGGAATTGGTATGAAAAACGATCCCAAATCGCAAGTTTCTCATTCAACTCCTCCCAGAAGAGTTGGACCTCGTCGCGGTGGTCATGGTCCGGGTGGCGGAATGCCACTGGGAATAGCGATGGAAAAAGCGAAAGATTTCAAAGGAACATTGAAACGGCTTGTCCGCTTTCTACGTCCACAACTGGCATTATTGGTAATTATGATGATTGCGACGGTGGCAGTGACGATTATCAGTGTCATTACACCGAACTTTACTCGGCAAATCTTAAACGCGTTGCAGGAAATCATCGATGGTACAGCGGATCGAACAGCGGGAATATCTTTGATTCAAAACTTGTTTATCTTGACGCTTTCGCTCTATTTATTGACGTTTATCATGGAACTGGTTGCTCATCTATTTGGAAATTACGTCAGCGCTGAGATTGGAAAGAATTTTCGTAACAAACTTCGCGAAAAACTCGAAAGATTGCCCATTCGTTTTTTTGATTCAAATCAAACAGGAAACATTTTGTCGGTGTTTACTAACGATGTGGATGCAGTGACGGGGTCGATCCAACAAAGTTTGATTTCCGTGATTCAATCCTTTTTGACAATTATTGGTGTCATCATCATGATGTTTGTCATCTCTTGGAAACTTACGTTGATTACCATCGGGATATTGCCGCTTTATATCTTGACCACAACGTTTATCGCAAAGCGCTCGCAAAAACGGTTTAAAAGGCAACAAGATGAATTAGGAAATCTCAATGGCTACATTGAAGAAATGTATACGGCTCACCATATCGTCAAACTATTCGGAAGAGAAGACGATGCTTTTGAGAAGTTTTCCTCCATCAATGGTCGGTTGGCGAATGAAATGAAATTTGCTCAATTTTTGAGTGGTCTAATTCGACCGATCATGGAGTTTATCAGCAACATCGGTTATGTTCTAATCGTCGTCATTGGGGGCATCTTGGCCGGAGCGGTCAATCCACTGTTGATTGGTGACATCACGATTTTCGTCACGTATCATCGACGTTTTATGAATCCGATTTTAAACCTGGCCAATATGATCAACCTGATGCAGGCCTCGATTGCTGGAGCAGAACGAATCTTCAATTTACTGGATGAAGACGAAGAGGTACTGGAAAGCCGGTTGGAGCACTTTGACGAAGATCACTTTTTAGGTGCCGTTGATTTTCAGGATGTTGAGTTTTCCTATACACCGGATCATCAGTTAATCAAGCATTTAAATTTGGTTGTTGAGCCCGGTAAACAAATCGCTATTGTGGGACCGACCGGCGCTGGGAAAACCACCTTAGTCAATTTGCTGATGCGATTTTATGAGATCAAAGACGGCGAAATTCGAATTGATGGAATCAAATCCACAGATGTCAGCCGTCAAGAACTTCGGAAACTCTTTGGTATGGTGTTGCAGGACACTTGGCTCTTTTCGGGCACGATTCGAGAGAATGTAGCTTATGGGAAAGAAAACGCAACGCTTGAAGAAGTGACAAAAGCCTGCCAACAAGCCCATGTTCATCACTTTATTGAAACTCTCCCTCACGGGTATGACACGATTCTTTCGGAAGATGCTTCGAATATGAGCCAAGGGCAAAAACAACTATTGACGATTGCCCGCGCAATCTTGTATGATCCAAAGATCCTGATTTTAGATGAAGCCACATCATCCGTCGATACAAGGACGGAGGCCTATATTCAAAACGCGATGGATTTCATGATTCAAGGACGCACCAGTTTCGTGATTGCTCATCGCTTGTCCACCATCAAGCGAGCATCGGTTATTTTGGTCATGGAGAACGGCGACATTGTCGAACAGGGGAATCATCTGGAGTTGCTAGCGAAAAAAGGCGCATATTACGAGCTATATCAAAGTCAGTTTTTAAAACCATTGGTTTAAGAGGATATTGTATCCTCTTTTTTTTATCATAAGGCATAATCAAACCAGGTTTTGACTTTTCATTTCTATGTAAAGAGGATATAATATGACGTATCACAAACCATTGAGGGTGCATGAAGATGACTGATATTTTGTTTTTTGAACCACATTTGGATGAGCGCATTTGGGGCGGAGATCATCTCCGCCACCTCTATAACGCTTTGTCATCCACACAACCGATTGGCGAGGCTTGGCTGATTTCTGGAATGAAAAATGCCTCGTCAACCATCAAAAATGGGAAATATGCCGGGAAAACCCTCCGGGATTGTTTTCGTGAGAACCCAGATTATTTCGGCTTTTCTGAAAGCCCCGAGTTTCCTTTGCTTGTTAAATGGATTGATGCGCAAGCCAAATTATCAGTTCAAGTCCATCCGGATGATGCCAAGGCAAAAAAAATGGAAAACAGCCGGGGGAAGACCGAATGCTGGTATGTGACCGAAGCCGGTCCGAATTCCTATTTGATTTTAGGCCATACGGCAAACACGAAAAGCGAACTGGCAGAAATGATCCAGATTGGCGATTATGAAAACTTGTTAAGAAAAGTGAAGATTCAAAAAGGAGATTTTGTCTACATACCCGCAGGGTTGCTTCATGCGATCGGCGATCATGTTCGCTTGGTGGAAATCCAACAAGCATCAGATGTGACATATCGAGTATATGATTATGATCGTGAAGATACTTTTGGGAGAAAAAGACCACTGCATCTCCAACAGGCACTTGCGGTCACAACCGTGCCTTCGCCCTCGATCTCCATTATCAATTATTCGAATTCTCAAGGTATAGTTCGACTTGTGACATCGCCCTTTTTTACCGTTGAAAAGTGGACGATATCTTCGTCTTTACTCTGGACTAATAAGGAGAAATCCACTTCTCTTTTTGTTGTGCTAGAAGGAGAAGGAACCGTCCAACAATTGCCCTTCAAAAAAGGAGACGCGTTTATAATTCCTTGGAAAGTCGATGCTGTTCAGATGAAGGGGAAAGCATCACTATTACACGCATTCAAATTGAGGAATGAGCGATGAAAGTGGGTTTTATCGCTTTAGGTTGTGCAAAAAACCTTGTGGATTCAGAAATGATCTTAGGAATTTTGAAATCAGCTGGGATTGAACTCGTCGATCAGCCCGAATTGGCTGACGCCATCATTATCAATACCTGCGGCTTCATTGAAAGTGCGAAAAAAGAGACACTCGATGCGATAATGGAGATGCACCAATACGGTAAAAAATTGATCGTATGTGGCTGCTATGCGCAACGCTACAAAGAGAAGTTGCTAAAAGAGATGCCCTTTATTGATCGAGTGATCACCTTGAGAGAGTATCCAAAAATCCATTTGATTCTTGCAAAGACACTTCGGGAAGATAAATTGAAGCATCTGCCTTTGGCGTTTGAAACACGCTTGTTAACAGGATCGCCTTATTCCCCTTATGTCAAAATTGGTGATGGATGCGATAATCGTTGTACATATTGTGCGATTCCTTTGATTCGCGGAAAATATCAGTCACGTCAAGCCGAAGACATTATTGCTGAATGTGAACGATTAGTCCAACAAGGGGCGAAGGAAATCAATTTGATCAGTCAAGATACTTCGCGGTATGGAACGGATTTGCCAGGGGGATGGAATTTGGCTAAATTGCTGGAAAGGGTCAGTCGCATTCCCGGGATTTTTCTTGTTCGAGCATTATATTTATACCCGGATTCTCTTACCGATGAATTATTACTTACAATGGAAAAAAATCCTCGCATCGCCAAGTATTTCGATATTCCAATTCAACACTGTGTCAATCGAATCTTAAAACAAATGAATCGACGAGGGAGCAAAGAACGATTACTCGAACAAATCGCCAACATTCGGTCGGTCATGCCCGAAGCGACCTTGCGTACCACGCTGATCGTCGCTTTTCCAGGAGAAACCGAAGCGGAGTTTCAGGAACTTCTTGAATTTGTCGAAAGAGTGGAATTTGATCGGTTGGGAGCTTTTATCTATTCACCGGAAGAAGACACCCCAGCCATCGATTTTCCTGGCCGTATATCTGAAGAAGAAGGATTATCCCGTTATGATCGGCTCATGCGGTTACAAAAGAAAATCAGTCGTAAGAAAAGTCGCCAGCAGATCGGAAAAGTACACCATACCTTGGTGGAAGTATTTGATTCTGAGACCTTGTTTTATTATGGTCGTAGTGAGGCTTTTGCGCCGGATGACATCGATGGGAATCTTGTGTTTCAGTCCCGAATCCCTTTAGAAATCGGGAGAATTGTCCCGGTTCAGATCAAAGAAGCAATTGGCTATGATTTATTGGGTGATGCCATTATTGAGGTGACAACATGACGATCCTTATCTTACTACTAAAAGGATTTCTGATTGGCTTGGCTTTTATTATCCCTGGCGTCAGCGGGGGAACTTTGGCGGTGTATCTTGGTGTTTACGACCAAATATTGCATGCGATTGGGCATATACATCGCGAATTCAAAGCAAGCGTTCAGTTGCTATTGCCAATCTTGGTGGGTGTTGCATTCAGCATCGTGGTGACAGCCAAGCTGATTGGCTGGTTGCTTGATTGGAATTCCTTCATCACCTTGTTCTTTTTTATGGGATTGATATCCGGAGGAATACCCAGTTTAGTTAAAAAACTGGGAACATCCCCAATTAAAATTCGGACACTCATACCGGGACTCATCGCCTTTGTCGCTTTGACCGCTTTCATCATTTTTACATTCCTACAGGAGAATAGCGGAATCGATACCTTTGAAATAAACGCCGGTCACTTTTTCTTGATTTTGTTAATCGGAATGGTTTCAGCGATGACGATGGTCGTGCCCGGGATATCAGGATCGGCTTTATTGATGGCGCTTGGGGTTTATACAGCTATTATGACGAATGTGGTCGGGAACATTTTTGATTTTAGCCTTTTTGGCTATCATCTCTTTGTGCTCATTCCTTTTGGAATCGGAGTGTTGATTGGTATTTTCCTTTGCTCAAAATTGATTGAGTATTTGTTGAAACGTTTTCCGTCAAGCACATATGCTGCTATTATCGGATTGGTCGTTGCGTCAATCATCGGGATTTTCCTCGAAATCCGCAACCCGGCCTCATCCGCTTTGTTTTCTGATCAAACCCCAATTTTTCACGATTTCTTCGGCTATGTATCGACGCATCTTGTGCCGACGATAATTGGGATCGTGGTGCTGGCAATTGGCTGCTTCATCGCCAGACTGTTCGTAAGGCTGGAAGCGACAGTTGGGGAGAATATAAAAGAATAATGAACAAATGATTATTGTGAATTTTGTGTAATATTGATTGAGGTGATAGAGTGGTTTCAAGAAGCGATCTTGAGTCATTGAAAAACGATTTGATTCAAATTAGAAGATGGTTACATCGGCATCCGGAAGTAGGATTCGAGGTAGCAAATACACACGATTTCATTCAGGCGAAATGTGCGAAACTTTCCTTGGTGATACATCCTCATGTGGGTAGAAACTCGTTAGTGGCAGTGTTAGAAAACGGAGCCGGTCCAATCGTTGGATTACGAGCGGATATGGATGCGCTTCCTTTGATTGAAAATAATCCCACCATCGATTATCAATCGGAGAATCATGGGGCGATGCATGCCTGTGGGCATGATGCACATACCGCAATGTTAATCACAACAGCTCAATTTCTTGCGACAAACAAATCGCTTTGGAACGGAACTGTGAAATTCATCTTTCAAGAAGCGGAGGAAGGGCCCCATCCCGGAGGAGCGGATGGAATCATCAAATCCGGATTACTGGCTGATGTCGATCAATTCTATGCTTTGCACGTATCCCCAGAGTTTCCTTCAGGCGTGGTGGCGATCAAATCGGGCGTTGCCTTTGCGGCGGTCAATACTTTTAAAATCACGATCAATGGGAGAGGCGGGCACGCCGCTTATCCGCATTTGTGTATTGACCCAATGATCATGGCATCCGAAGCGATTTTGGGATTTCAAACGATTATATCCCGGAAATTACCGGTCTGGGAGAGTGCCGTGGTCAGTGTTGCGAAATTTATCGCTGGATCCACGCATAACATCATTCCGGATTCTGCATATTTGGAAGGAACGGTTCGAACGTTCTCTACCGAAGCGAGAAATTTGGTGGAAAGAGAGATGACTTTGATTTTGGATGGCGTGACCTCTGGTCATGGAGGACACTATCATCTTGATTTTATCGACGAATATCGATCCGTTCACAATACGAAAGATTTAGTTTGTCAACTGGAAAGAGTAGTGACCACTACCATGGGGAAGAATCATTTTTTGGAATTATCGAGACCATCCATGGGCGGAGAAGATTTTTTCCGATATATCGACTTAAAACAAGGATGCATTGCCTGGCTCGGAACGGCCAAGGATGAACATACTCGTTATTCCTTGCATCACCCCTTGTTCAATATTGACGAAAGCGCCTTAATTGACGGGGTCCAAGTATTAACCAATCTTGTTATCGATACTTCTCAAGGAGGAAAACTATGTTACTGATTAAAAACGCAAATCTGATCAGCATGAAAGACATCAACTATGAAATCTGCGACATTATGATTGAAGGATCAAAAATTCAAGGTGTCGGCCATTATGATGAAGCCGATTACCCTAATGCCCGAATCATTGATGCCAAAAATCGTTATGTGACACCGGGGATCATCGACCCTCATTGCCATATCGGCATCTATGAGGAAGCCATTGGTTTTGAAGGGTTGGATGTAAACGAACTTACCAATCCCGTATTCCCCGAATTAAGAGCAATCGATGGCATCAAACCCCAAGACGTGGCGTTTAAAGATGCGTTGGAAGCCGGGGTGACAACGGTTTGTACAGGACCCGGTAGCGGCAATGTCATCGGCGGGACGTTTTGTGTCTTGAAAACTATTGGAGACACCGTGGAGTCCATGGTTATCGTCAAGGAATCATCCATGAAGATGGCGCTCGGAGAAAATCCGAAGCGGGTATATAATAGCAAAGGCCAAACGCCGACAACGCGAATGGCTTCTGCGGCATTGATTCGTGAAGCATTGACAAAAGCCAAAGAATATCTGGCAAAGAAAACCAAATATCAAGAAGACGTTGCCGCTGGAAAAGAGGCAAACAAGCCCGACTTCAACATGAAGTGGGAATCATTGGCAAGAGTATTTCAAGGAATGAGCGTCAAAATCCACGCCCATCAACAAGATGACATCGTCACCGCTATTCGCATCATTGAAGAATTCAACTTGGATGGCACAATCGAACATGCGACCGAAGGGCACTTGATTGTGGATTATTTAAAGGAAAAGAATCAACGGGTGATCATCGGACCCACATTGGGTTCCAAATCAAAATATGAACTTCGCAATAAAAGTTTCAAAGCGGCCAAAATTTTGTCCGAAAATCAAGTCCCGTTTGCGATTATGACGGACCATCCCGTCATCAATCTTGCCAATGCGCTGACTCAGGTCGCTATCTTTGTTCGAGAAGGGCTTCCTGAATTGGAAGGACTCCGGGCAGTCACGCTCTATGCGGCCAGGATCAATGGCATTGAAGAGCGATTGGGAAGCATTGAAAAAGGAAAAGATGCGGATTTAGTGATTTGGGATAACCATCCACTGCATTATCTCACCAAGACCGATCTCGTCATGATCAATGGAGAAATCGCCTACGAAAAAGCTTAAAAATAACTAAAAAATAACCGCGGGAAGCCTTTCCGCGGTTTTTTTGCGATTGAATGCTTTACTGACCGATGGAAGCGAGCGGTTGTGATATCGTCTGATTCAAGCGCTCCGTCAGAATGAATAATATCAGGGCAAAGCCGATGAAGAAATAAGGCAAGATGGCAAAGGTTGTTTTCGAGGAAACCCAACCGATAATTGGCTGCAAGATCAGGATCCCAGAATAAGCGCCTGCCATTTGATATCCGACGATATCGGGTGCGGCTTCTTTGCCAAAACGATCTGCAGTGGCATGAATCGAACTCGGGAAAATCGGCGCAAAACCCAATCCTATCAATAATAAAGCAATAAAGGTCGTCACTTTTCCAAGAGGGAGTAGCAAGATCAATGCTCCAAACGATGCCAAACCGATTCCGGCGCGGATCAGTGTTTTATCATTTACCTTATAAGAGAGAAATCCAGCGATAAATCTTCCACCCATGATCCCGCCGTAATAGAACGAGATCCAACGAGCAGCCATTGCGGGATCCACAGAGCGGGTGCGAATCAAAAAGGTAGCACCCCATGTACCGAGAATATTTTCCCAAGCACAATAAAGGCCTAGGATGAGAATGGCAAAAGTGACACCTCGAATTTTCAAAGGTCGGAATGGCGATCTGCTCAATACCTTTTTTTCTTCAATGGACTGCTCGGGTTGGGAGCCATTCACCCATGGCGATTGCGGTTTTTTTTGTTTCCATAAAGGTAAAGAAATCAATAAGATGAGCGTTAGAAAAATTTGAATCAACCCAATCGTCAAATATCCGTCTCGCCAATTACCATTATCGACCAAAAAGGCAGACATGATGAGAGGACTGACGGTGACGCCCACTCCCCAGAAGCAATGAAGCCAATTCATATGTTGTGGGCGATAATGGGTTGCGACAAAATGGTTGAGAGCAGAATCGACAGCTCCCGCCCCGATTCCTAGGAGAATTGAACAGGGTAATATGAACCAAATGGTGGGCGAAAAAGAAATACCAATTAAGGACAAAGCGGTCAGCAACACCGACAAAGCGGTCAGTTTCCCTGTTCCGATCTTTCGTATTAGCTTTCCTGTCAAAAGACTCATGACGATGGTTCCCACGATAACGATGATCGTCACCACGCCTGCAAGGGCGTTATCAAGTCCGAACTCCACATGCATCAATGGCCATGAAACCCCAAAAAGCGAGTCAGGAAGACCGAGCGATATGAAAGCAATATAGATGATGATCAACAATAAGACCACAAAATTTCTCCTCAGATCATTATTTTATTTCTGTGTGCCAGCGATTTGTTTATTCAGAGGCGGCGATGTAGGCCTTATGACATTGATCAATCAATTTCATAGCCGCTTCTCTCGGGTAGTAGTCGAATACGTCGACATGATGAGCGGGCTGCAATTCTTTATAGTTGCGAAAGAAAAGTTAGATTTCTTTCAATTGTAATTCTTTGATGTCGTGAATGTCGTGGATATCTTCAAAACGCGGGTCCGCATCAACGACCGCAATGATTTTCTCATCGGGTTCTCCGGAGTCAATCATATCCAAATAACCGACAACCCGGGCATCCACAACACAACCCGGGAAAGTTTGGGTGGTTGCGAGCACTAGGATATCCAACGGATCACCGTCGTCTGCCAACGTGTTTTCGATAAAACCATACTCAGCGGGATAAGTCATTTTGGAATACAAGACGCGATTTAATTTGATTCGGTTATTCTTTTTATCCACTTCATATTTGTTTTGTGTCCCCATCGGTATTTCGATGATGGCCTCAATCACATACGACATGGTCCTTTCCTTCCTTTTCTAAACTATTATCAGCGTTTTGCATGGTGGAAAGCCAAAAAAACGCGTTTGATTTATCCATACTTATGATAAAATATGGGATATGGGGTGGTTATAATGAACAATTACTTATTGAGTATGATGGTAATGTCCATATCAGCTCGATGGCCACGAATAGTCTTAAGCAGCAGTACTTGGTGGTTGATTCCAATTTTGATTTTGATTCTGGGGAGTGTTTTTGTAACGATGATTCTCGCATTAATCCGAAATTTGCCATCCAGAAGCAAAGCAGGCAAGGACTATTCCGAGGTGTTATCGCTTTTGGGTGGAAAAGCAAATATCATCAACGTCGCCCAACAGGGATCGCGAATTACGCTCTGGGTGTCCGATCAATCCCGTTGCGATTATCAAAAATTAAAAGAGTTGGGAGCGACCGGGGTCTTTATTTCCGGCGATACTATAAAAATAATGTGGCCAAATGAAGCACATGAACTTGCCAACTATCTCAAAAAAAATGTTCAGGAGCCCCAATCATGATCCGAGAAGAGTTTGTCATTACCTATCCTCATGGATTGCATGCTCGTCCAGCGACGATGTTGGTCGGAAAAGCGGCTCAATTTGATTCCGTCATTGAACTAGAGTTCAACAAACGAACAGTCAATTTGAAATCTATTATGGGGGTTTTGTCTCTAGGAGTTCCAGAAAATAGCCCTTTTATTGTAAAAATCGAAGGAATTGACGAGCAATCGGCAATGGCTGCAATTCGCGTTGTAGTGACCGAAATCAATCAACTTCCCACGTTCTATTCCGCTCATTGACCATCACCGATGGTCATTTTTTTTATCGTCCAAGACCGATAAGACGTTTGCACTTTGTTAGTTTTTTCACGGCGATTTCTTGAGCTCGAGTTCTCCCTTGATCCAAAATATGGTCCAAAAGATTGGATGCTAGGATTTCTTGATATTTTTTTTGAATTGGAACGAGAGTATCAACGACCACAACAGCCAAGTCTTCTTTGAAATTTTTATATCCCAAGGTCTGATATTGATCGACAATAGTGTCGATTTCTTGATTTGTCAACGTGGCATATATTTGTAGCAAATTGGCAACCCCGGGTTGATTGATGGGATCATATTGCACCTTGCCGTAGGAATCTGTTACCGCGGATTTGATTTTTTTTGTAATGACTTTCGGATCATCGAGTAAGGCAATATAACCTTTGTCTGATGAGGACGACTTACTCATCTTTTGTTCGGGATTTTGTAAATCCATGATTCGAGCTCCAATTTTAGGGATAATCGGCTCGGGGATTTTAAAGAATGATCCATACCGATTGTTAAAACGGGTTGCGATGTCGCGGGTGATTTCCAAATGCTGTTTTTGGTCTTCTCCGACCGGTACATAATCGGCATCATACAAAATGATATCCGCTGCCATCAGGACCGGATAAGTGAAAAGGGCGGATGTGATTCCGGTTTCTTGTTTCTTGGCTTTGTCTTTGTATTGAGTCATCCGTTCAAGTTCGCCCATGTAGGTGAGGGATTGTAACAAATATCCGAGCTCGACGTGCTCTTGGATCTCTGACTGAATAAATAGCACGGTTTTGTCTTGATCCAAACCCGCGGCAAGATACATCGCCGCGATTTCCCGAATGTGCTTTTTGAGTTGCGCGGGATCTTGTTCGACGGTGATAGCGTGCATATCCGCGACGAACAAAAAGAACTCCGTGTCCGATAGGGTCTGTTGGAGTTGAACGAATTGGCGGATCGCGCCGATATAATTGCCAAGAGTTAGCGTTCCACTGGGTTTGATGCCGGATACGATGCGTTTCATAATGACCTCCTAAATATAAAAAATCGTCCTTCGAAAAGGACGATTTGCTCGTGGTACCACCTTTATTCCAACAAATGTTTGTTGGCACTCATCGCCTTAACGCGGCAAACGGATGGGATTAGCATCACTCCATGGTCCATTCGGTTTGTGGTTGCCTTGTTTTCACCGGCCACAAGGTCGCTTTTTTCAACACCTAAACGTACTATTCCATGTCATCGTTTGATTTATTATATCACGGAATTTATTCGAGTTCAATGGCTAATTGATTGACCAAATCCGTTAAACGCTTGACAACCGCCTGGAAAGCATCTTCTTTGGTGAGATCCACGCCGGCTTTTTGAAGTTGCTTGACGGGATAATCACTTCCTCCGGATTGCAGTAACCCGATGTAGCGGTCAAATGCTCCTGGGACTTGATTTTTGATGTCTTCATAGATTTTCAAGGAAGCCGCAAAACTAGTCGCATACTGATACACATAGAAAGGATAGTAGAACAGATGAGGAATATAAGCCCAAACGTATTGCTTGACTTCTTCCTTGGTGATGTCCAAACCATAAAATTCCTGATAAAGGTCAATCATGATTTTGGATAATTGATCCGCGGTGATTGGTTGATTGCTCTCAATCAATTTATGAGCTTCGAGCTCATAAATCGCAAATAGAGTTTGTCGGTAAAAAGTCGCAAGGATATCATCGATTGCCCGTTGTAGTAGCATGATTTTTTCTGATTTTGTCGCTTTGCTCGACTGAATAAAATAATCCAATAGGTTATGCTCGTTGAATGTGGAGGCCACTTCAGCCACAAAAATAGTGTAATCCTGTAAAGCGCTCGGTTGTTTTTCCATCGCATAGAGGGAATGCATCGAGTGACCGGCTTCGTGAACGACTGTGAAGACGTCGGCCAATGTTTTGGAATAATTCAGAAGGATGAACGGATGTGTATCGGGCATGGAAGAAGAATAGGCGCCCGTCCGTTTCCCCGGCTGTTCATATACGTCGACAAAGCCGTCTTTTAAGACCTCGGCAGCTTTTTCTTGGAAATCAGCTGGGAATGATTTTATCGATTCGAAAAACAGTTGTTTCGCTTCGGAGAATTCGTACTCTTTGTCGCTTTGTGCCAAATCCAGGAAACGATCATATGTGTGATATTCTTCCAAATGGAGCGCTTTCTTCCGAAGGTCAAGATATTTTTTGATTGCTTGAGTATTTTTACGAGCTACATTGGTAAGCGAATAATAGACATCCGTTGGGATTTGGTTGTTAAAGAGATAACTTTCCAAACAAGTGGGATATTTACGGGCTTTCATCAACGCATGATCCGCATCCAAAACAGTTTTATAGATTGAAGCATAGGTATGTTTGTGAATATCATAATAAGAAAATACCGCTTCAAAAATATCTTTGCGTTCTTTCGGATTGCGACTTTTTTGAATGTAAGCACGATAGTTGCTGTTTGAAATTTGTACAATGTCACCACTATCAAGCATCACATCTTGATTTTCAATATCAGCAACCGATAATGAACTGTACAAGCCAGATCCCGAAGCAGACAATTGTGTATAATTGGCAAGCAATTGTTCGGATCGGTCATCCAAGATGTGTTCTTGTCGGTGGAACAATTTTTCAAAATTGAACTTGAATTCTGCTAACTCGGGATAACGATTCACAAAACTCAACACTTTGTTCTCCCCAAGAGCAATTAACTCCGGTTCTTCAAAAGCGACTTGTTGTTGGAATTTCGCAAAAGCGATTTGAACCTTTTGCAATCGTGCGGCATTCTGCGAATCTTTTTTATTTAAGTCGGATAACAATGATGCGTATTGATAAACTCGATATCCAGTTTTTTGCATCTCTTTATGAAGTAAATAATAATCGCGAAAATCAGTTTCATTGCCTAGTTTGCCTTTGTATGATGCGAATTTTTCGATTAAGTCCAAAGTCAGCGCATAAGCCGCTTCATAGGCATCAAGTGTCGGAAAAAGATAAGTTAAGTCCCATTTCATGATGAATTCCTCCTGACGGTATTTTTTTTAATTATACCACTAAAATATAAAAAATAATAACCATATATCCGCTTTCGTGATATAATAAAGCGGCGAAAGCGAGGAATGGATATGATCACACTTTATACTAGTTCCAGTTGCTCCTCCTGCCGGAAGGCCAAAAAATGGCTCGAAGATAATCAAATTCCTTATAGAGAGAAGAACATTATTGGCATCCGCTTGACGAGAGATGATATCATCAACATGCTCAAACATTCGGAAAACGGCTTTGAGGACATCATTTCAACGCGATCCAAAGTATTCAAAGAACATAATCTGGATACGGAAGAAATGCGATTTGGTGAACTTGCGGAATTCATCATCGATAATCCCACCATCTTGAAACGTCCCATCATCATCAATGACAAAATCATGCAGACGGGATATAATGAAGATGAGATCCGTGCTTTTATTCCCCGAAAATTTCGTGATGAAATCATGTGTCAGGAATGTGACGAAAACTGTGAATACAAACGTTGTGTTCGAAATGCGTTGCAAAAAAACAGAGCGGTTCACACTTTGTGAGAATCACGGATTATGAGATCCATTTGCCGGGGGTAGAGTCTTGGATGAGACGGCTCTCGGCATTTTCATATCTGAAAACGTTTTAACAACGGGAAACCTTGATAAACTTAAATAAATCGAGTAAAATAATAACGGAAGACAGAAAACATTGGAGGAATAATCATGTCAGTAAAAGTAGCTATCAATGGATTTGGCCGGATCGGGCGTTTGGCGTTTAGGGTCATGTTTGGAAACAAGGATTTTGACATTGTCGCGATCAATGATTTGACAGATGCCAGACAACTCGCGTATTTGCTCAAGTATGACAGTAGCCAAGGAAGATATGCAAAAGATGTTACATTTGAAGATAATTATTTAGTTGTTGAAGGAAAGAGAGTGCCTGTATTTGCCGTGAAAAACCCGGCGGAACTCCCTTGGAAAGAATACAAAGTCGATGTGGTGTTGGAATGCACCGGAATCTTCACGTCACGTGAAAAAGCCGGATGGCATTTGGAAGCCGGTGCTAAGAAAGTCATCATCAGCGCTCCTGCGAAAGAAAAAGACATTCCGACCGTGGTATTCGGCGTCAATGAACAATCGTTGTCTGGTGATGAAACGATTTTGTCAGCGGCGAGCTGCACCACCAACTGTTTAGCCCCAATTGCCAAAATTTTGGATGATAACTTTGGAATCGTTCGCGGAATCATGACGACTGTTCATGCTTATACCAACGACCAAGCGACCTTGGATATTCCTCATTCGAAGGGGATTGATTCTCGTCGCGGACGCGCTGCTGCTGCGAATATCGTTCCGACTTCGACCGGAGCCGCAAAAGCAGTGGCCTTGGTCTTGCCGCAACTGAAAGGGAAAATGGACGGCATTGCGCTTCGAGTTCCCGTGATTACAGGATCAGTCGTTGATTTGGTTGTGGAACTGAAGAAACCGGTGACCAAAGAAGAAATTAATTTAGCCGTGAAGAACGCTCAATCCGATACGGTCGGATATACCGAAGATCCCATCGTCTCATCGGATGTGATCGGTATGCCTTACGGGACCTTGTTTGATGCCCAGAGCACTCTCGTGCTAAATACGGAAGATGGCAAGCAGATGGTCAAAGTGATCTCTTGGTATGACAACGAATTTGGCTTTACTGCCCAAATGGTGCGGACACTGAAGCATTTTGCGGAACTAATCTAAACAAAAGCATCCGGAAGGATGCTTTTTTCTGAAAGGAAGAACCTCTTTGGATTTTTTATACAATTTTCTGGATAAACTGGAAGCATTCGTGATAACTCATTTATGGTTTGCGCCGCTTTCTGCGGTGCTTTTGCCCTTTCTTGAAGCGATAATACCTTCTTTGCCACTCACAGTTCTAATCGGTTTCAATTTGAGTATCATGGCTAGCGTCTTTGGCAATGTGGCAGGCACTGCCTATACGATTTTATTATCGACTTTGGGATCTATGGCGGGTATGATTTTGATATTTGGTTTGATCCGCATGACGCTCGCTCCCTATTTTGCTCGTAAAGTCGAAGAGAATAAATACGGGCGCATGTTCTTAAATGTCGTGGATGGGCCCAACTTGTTTGCGGTTTTGGTCATTTTATCCAATCCGTTCCTGCCATCATCAATCCTGAATTATGCACTTGCCTTGACCAAGACAAAACTTTCTCGATACTTGTTTTTGACGATTACGTCACGTTTAGTCATCGTCACTTTCTTAGTGTTTCTTGGGAGTCTGTTTGATATTCAGACGCACCCACTCAATATATTATGGCTCTTCCTAGTCTATTTCGCTTTATTGGGACTATGGCTTCTTTGGCGACATTTCTGTAAAAAGAAGGAAGATATCAAACCGGAAAGTTAAAGTTTATCAAGGCAAAAAGCGCAGTTTTCGTGCTTTTTGCCTTTTTAATATGATATAATGAAAAAAAAGAAAGTCAAGGTGACCTTTATGGATAAAAAAATATTTATTGAACATCGCCAAGCATTTGTGAACCAGATGATGGACAAGGCATTTGCCCTGTTTTTTTCTGGGAAGGCTCCCCATAAAAGCGCAGATCAAAAATATGCGTATGTTCCAAATCGTAATTTTTATTATTTAACCGGCCTTCAGCGAGAAAACTTTATTTTATTGATTGCAAAATCGAAAGAGGCCTATTTTGATTATTTGTTTATTGAGGAAGCTAGCGATTATGCAACGAAATGGCTTGGGCGTCGTTTGACCAAGGAAGAAGCGGCAGATATTTCCGGAATACCAGTAGAACGAATCCGCACTCTGAACGAATATGCCGGCTTTTTGACCGATCAAATCTTATCGGATTCGCGAAAAGCTTTGATGGGGATGCCTCAGTTTCTATATCTGGACCTCTATCGGGATGGACCGCTCGGAAAACCAATCAGTTTAAATGAAACCGACATCCTTCGCAACCACTTTCCTGAGCTCATCATTAAAAACGCCAACGAAAGCCTGTTTCAACTAAGAATACAAAAAGGCAAAGAAGAGAGACAAGAAATCGAAAAAGCGATTGCTTACACCAAAAAAGGAATCGAAGCCATTATGAATATGACTTCTCCTGGACGAAATGAACATGAACTGGATGCGTTGTTCGATTATACAATTCGCCTCGCAGGAAGTGAAGGTGTTGCTTTCAACTCAATCATAGCCGGCGGAAAAAACGCGACGGTACTCCATTATGAAGAAAACAATCAACCATTACATGACGGCGATTTGGTCTTGCTGGATCTCGGTGCGTTATCGGGACCATATGCAGGCGATATCAGTCGCACTTTCCCGGTCAATGGTGTTTTTTCCATAAGACAACGGCAGTTGTACGAATTGGTTCTGTCAGTGAACAAGGAGCTAATCCAAATTGCCAAGCCGGGAATGATGGTATCTGAACTTAACCAAATTGCGAAAACAAGATTGGCAGAAGGATTGATTCGCATGAAATTGATCGATGATCCCGCTAAAATCGAACATTATTATTATCATAGCGTGAGTCATTACCTCGGGCTGGATGTTCATGATGTCGGCACGTATCAGATTCCGCTTGTTCCTGGAGTCGTTTTAACCATTGAACCGGGGATTTACGTCGAGGAAGAAGGCATTGGAATCCGGATCGAAGACGATATTATCATTACGGAAAACGGGTGCCAGAACCTTAGTGAAGGCATCATTAAAGAAGTTGACGACATTCAGGCATTTCTCTCCAAGAAGCGCTGAATCCAAACCCAATGAAATTTGTCGAAGGATTGGTTAAGCAAACTTTATTTTTTAATGAAGAGAATTCGTATTCGGTATTGCGTGTAATGATTGAAAATACGGATGAATCCGAATTGATTCGTTTTGAACCCACAATTGTCATCTGTGGGTTTTTTCCGCGTCTGGAACCAAATCAAACCTACCGGTTTTATGGTGAAATCGCGGATCACCCGAAGTATGGCATTCAATACAATGCCAGTCGTTTCGAGCGAGTAATCAATTTGACAAAAACGGGGATTACCGAATACTTGTCATCCGATCTCTTTAAAGGAATTGGTCCGAAAACCGCGGAAGCGATCGTCGAACGTCTGGGCACAGACGCTCTGGATAAAATCATGAACGATCCGGATGTGTTGGATCAGATTCCGCGAATGAATGAGAATAAGAAACAAGCCATTTGGGAAACGCTCAGAGAAAACCGGGCGATGGAATCGACGCTGATATGGCTTTACGGATTTGCGATTTCTCCAAAAATGGCATTGAAAATCTATCAAAAGTTTGGATTCGCTGCCATTGATATCGTCAAAGACAATCCTTACGTCTTGATGGACGATATTGATAATATCGGTTTTATTCGCGCAGATGAGATTGCGCTGAAAATCGGATTTCCAGAGAACGATCCCAAAAGATTGAGAGCGGTCATGCTATATTTGTTAAATGAGTATATGAATAAATATGGCGACACCTATCTTGAAAAAGATAAATTACTTGAATATGCCGAAAGTTACTTGGCAAAAGAGGGGAAAAAGCTTTTGGAGCCTTCTGAAATTATGGCGGGATTTGACTTGCTTGTTGGATCGGGAAAAATCGTAGAAGACAGCAATTTCGTCAGTATATCAGTGATCCATCATGCTGAAAAAGGATTGGCCGAACGTTTGAGTGCGCTCAACCGGGAAGCCTCGGATGATTTTGACGAAGAATTGATCCAGCTATATCTTGAAAAGTTTGCATCCACTCAAGTGGTCATTTATACTCCTACGCAAAAAAAAGCGATCATGATGGCACTCAAAGAACCTTTTTCCATCATTACCGGTGGTCCAGGAACTGGAAAGACGACCATCATTGATGCCATTGTTCAAGTTTACCTGCGGATGCATCAAGGAATGAAAGACATAAAAGAACTAATCAAGCTAGCAGCACCGACTGGCAAAGCAGCCAAACGGCTCCAAGAAGCCACTGGTTTTCCGACAACCACGATTCACCGGTTGCTAGGATATGATTATGAGGGAAAATTTACGTATGGACGTCATCATCCGCTCGATGCCAAATTGGTGATCATTGACGAGGCGTCAATGTTGGATGTTATCCTGGCATCTCAGTTATTTTCAGCCATGAAACCGCGAACTCAAATCGTGTTAGTCGGTGATGACAATCAGTTGCCCTCGGTAGGACCTGGGCAAGTTTTGGCGGATATGATCGAATCCGATTTGTTTTCGGTCAGCAAGCTGGATGAAATTCATCGCCAAGCAGCGGATTCTTCCATCATCCGCTTGGCTTATGACGTTTTGAATCAACAAATCACGGAGGATGTATTTTCCTTTCTTCCCGATCGAATCTTCCATGTGACAAAAGAAAACTTGGTTGCGGATTATATTTTGAAATGCATCCGCGAGGAAATGGCAGAAGGGAAGACGCTCTTAGATGACATCCAGGTTCTTTCGCCCTTGTACAAAGGAGCAAACGGTATTGATCGATTGAACCAATTGATTCAGGAAAGGTTCAATCGAATTCATGCCGCTCATAAAATCACCGTGAATGGTCGGGAATTCCGATTTCAAGATAAGGTCATGCAACTGGTGAATCAACCAGAAGACGGTATCATGAATGGCGATCAAGGCATCGTGGTGGCAATCATTGAAGACAAAGAACTTCATGTGGATTTTTCTGGAAATATCGTCAAATACAATGTGAAGGACCTTGACAATCTGACCCTTGCCTATGTGGTGTCTATCCACAAAGCCCAAGGAAGTGAATTCAACGTGGTGATATTGCCACTGGTTTCAAGCCATGGCATCATGCTCAAAAAGAAACTGTTATATACAGCAATCACTCGAGCAAAAGAAAAGCTGATCATGATTGGCGAAAAATACGCACTCCAAAAAGGCATCTATGGCAATGATCTCCCCAGAAAAACAAGATTGAGGGAGTACCTTCAGCAAGCACATCAGCTCAGCGCTGACAAGGAATTGACGATTGAAGATTTTCTGTGATTCCCTCTGAAAGACTTGCAAAGAGAGAATCAATACGATATAATTATCATAAATCGATGCGAAAGCCAAGTAATGCCCGAAAATGTCTTAAAGAGAGTCCGGATTTGGTGAAAACGGATGACATCAAGGACGCATGAAGCTCCTTTCAAGAGATGTTAATAACATCCGTAGTTCGGCGTTAACGACTTGAAGTGCTAGGCAACTAGAACAAAGGTGGTACCGCGATCAATCGTCCTTTTTACAAATAAAAGGATGTTTTTATTTTTTTGGAGGCAAGACATGAAAGCATTGACTGGAAATGAAATCAGAAATCTTTGGCTGGAATTCTTCAAGGAAAAAGGACACTC
>JAAYZB010000086.1 GCA_012515085.1 Acholeplasmataceae bacterium | reverse complement strand
CGAGTTGGATTGATCTTCGTCCCCAAAAACTTCGACTTGCGGTTTCGTCTTTTATTTCGTAGTTTTCTCACGATTTTTTCGGTTTCGGTCAGTTGCCGATCGACACGTGTCATCCGATCACTTCCTTTCCCCGAAGAGTTTTGTCGCCACTCGGTTGAAACCGAGCACGATCAATAGCAAAATCACGGATATTGCCGAGGCATATCCCATTTCATACCGGGCGAAACCATAATCATTCATATGATCGACAATCAACCACCCGGCCATTTGTGGGGGTGGTGTCGATCCCGATAAAGCCGAGGCGATTCCGGCCGCATTGAAGGTGCCGACGAGCGCCATCACGGCACCAAACAGCATTTGCGGTTTCATGGACGGAATCGTGATATAAAAGATTTCCTGCCATTTGGATTTCATTCCATCGACATAAGCAGCTTCATACAGATCCTTGTTGATGTTGAGAATCCCCGAAAGCATCGCCAAAAAGCCGACGGACATCGATGACCAGATGCCGACAAACACCATGATGCCAAAGATAAAATCGGTATTTTGGAGCCATTGGACCGGCTCGTTGATAAATCCGAGATTCAACAGGAAATAGTTGAGATATCCTCTTGTGTCCCCACTGAATACCACTTTCCAGATGACCGACATTAAGACACCGCTCGTCAAGGAAGGCGAATAGAGAATAATGGCAAGAACGGTCCGAACCTTGTGCGTGAGTTGCGCCAAGAGCCAAGCCATGAAAAAGGAAATCATGTAGCCGATCGGACCGATCAAAAGTGCATATTTGATGGTCGTTGGCAAGGCATATTGCATAAAATCCGAATCTTGGGTAAAGAGCGTGACGTAATTCTGAAATGCCAGCCAACGAGGGGCATTGATCGTATCAAAATACGTCAAAGACAAAATTGCTGAGATGATGATGAGCAAAACCAAGAAAACGAAAAACACCGTCATGTAAGGCCCGACAAAGAAGAGTGCGGATAGATCCCGCCGTTTTTTCTTAGGGGCTGCTTCTTTAGTCATTCTCATCATCTCCGATCCAGAGATGAATATTTGAATTCATCGGGACAAGGTAAGATTTTCCACTTGTGTCAGTCGATGTCTTATAGCCGAACTCCGCGAATTTCCGGTTAAGCTCCCGCGTGATTCTCGGTATGGATTCATTGATCGCAACCGAAGCGTCAAGAAGATCGATCACGACTTTGTTCCAGATATTGGAGAGTTCACGTTCCACGATATAACTACCCGGCGTGATGGCAGGAGTCCGCGCCCAAATCGCTTGTCGGAGCATCGGTTGTTTGATGTCTTCATCCCAAACTGACTGGGCAAGAGCGTCCATATTGGCAGAAATGATCAAGAATTTTTCGCCCAAATTCGTCTTGATATTTTGCATGAACTCGATTTGTGTCGACGTCTCATTCCACCATTTAATCAGTTCCCAACCTTCTCTTTTCATCAGAGAATTCTCAAACAAGATCGATGCTTTGCCGTAAGCACTGGCATAACGTTCGATCGTTCCGTCTTGATTCGAATCCATTCCCGGGATCTCGATCACACCCCACTGGCCCGAGAGTTCCGGAGCGGCATATTTGAGTTGAAGATAGAGGTCGACTGTTGCGATGCCAATCGGAATGTCACCGCTTCGGAAATGTTCAAAGAACGACGATACTTGCAAGGGCAAATCGTAAATCGTGAAGAGATTGGTCATGAAGCGGATGGCATTCACCGTTTGCGTTTCTTTCAACGTGGTGCTGATGCCATCCTCGGTATAGATCTCCCCGCCGAATTGATAGATGAGCGGGGTGGTCATTCCGTACCCTTTGAACGCGGAATCACCACCGAGGGGATGATAGAAATTCATCCGGTGGCTCTGTAGGATCGGCAACATTCCGATGACCTCTCCCCAGGTCGAGGGTGGTTCCAAACCGAGATAATTCAAGATGTCTTTGCGATAATATAGCATATACACGCTTTGGGTCTCTGGGAGACCATAGACACCCTCTTCAAAAATCAGCGTGGTGAAATTATTCGGAATATGATGGCTAGCTACTTCCTGAAAATCCACATAGGAAGACAAATCAGCCAACATTCCCCGTAAGGCATAAGAATACGGCACCCACGTGTCGATGCTCAACACAACGTCTGGGTTGTCGCTTGTGGCGTTTGCCAGAATGATTTTGGAATTATCCGCCAAGACCGAGCACTTCACCTTGATTCCGGTTTCTTTTGTGAACCCTTGGTCAATCATGCTTTGGATAATATCAAGATAAAGCGACGATTGTCCTACCCAGACTTCCAGGGTGTCTTCATCAATGACTGTTTGATTGTATCTCGTATCAAAGAAGGAGTAAAAGAACGATTTGATCCCATCCCAGAGCCGAACGAAAAATGAAGCTCGGGGGTCGGGAAGAACACACTCGTTAAAAAGATATATCTGATCGATCGATAAGGGTTGATTCAAGAGGTTCCCGATCACATTGCCGATCAATTGATACGCTGATCCGCTTCCTTCAGAAAATTCCGGAAGCTTCGATCCCAATTTATTGGGCGTCTTCGACACTCGTCTCAATTGTTTTGCGGCCACGTTCAAAGCCGATGCTTGCGGCGATGTCTTCAATCCCTGATCTTGTTCTTCGATCGCTTGATAGATCGCTTCCAGTTCGTCGGCATAACCGAGCAAATCTTCCTGCAAATAGGGTAGATACTTCAAAATGTTCCAATCCAAGGCATCGCTTGGATTCCCGCCTGTGATGGTTTGCACTTTCAGTCCGATCCGGTTGATGTGATCCATGATCGTTTGTAGGCGATCGATCAAATCGGACATATGGGCAGCGGAGGATTCAATGGT
>JAAYZB010000085.1 GCA_012515085.1 Acholeplasmataceae bacterium | reverse complement strand
CCTTCTGTGCGCAAACAATAAAAACCCCACACCCATACGCGTGTTGCAAGGCCACTTTTGCATAGCCCGGTAGTGCGGCTGACTTGTAATCAGCAGGTCCGGAGTTCGAATCTCCGAAGTGGCTCCACTCTATTTATAAAAAAGCTTAGATTTTTTCGGTACATCAAGAGTTTTTGGTCAAATTTGGGTCAAAAAGATTCGTTCTTTGGGGCAAAATGTACGCGATATTCAGCGTTCACCGTCTTCATCTGCGACGATCTCCAACGCACCCGTGCACCGCCTCTTGATGAATGCCTCGTATGATTCCTGAGCCTTCCTCCTCGGAGCTTCCTTTGACCTGGCGTAGATGCCCGATGTCACATCGATGCTCGAATGGCCGACGATGTCCTGAGCTGTCCTCGGATCGACGTCTAGAACAGATATCAGCATCGAAACGAAAGTCGACCTGAGATCCTTCGCCATGAAATCGAACCCTCACTTCTCGCTCAACTTCGAAATGTGCGCCTTTGCGGAATCCGGATGCATGGGGCCGTTAGGGTCAGTGCGGCCTTTGAATACGAACTCCCCATGGACAACGAGCTCTTCTCCTTGAGCTCCAGTAGAAGCTTCTCAAGGTCGGGCGTCATGTTGACGTAACGGTTCGATGTGAAGGTCTTCGGGTCCTTGATCTCGATGCCTTTGTGTAGTATCCTGCGGGCCGCGTGGCATATCTTGATGCGGCGATTCTTGAAATCGACCGAATCCCACACCAGGGCGCATTCCTCCCCGCGCCTCATGCCTGTGGTCAGAAGAAGATAGATTAGCGTCCTCCATTCGAGCGTCTCCTTCGACAGGTGATCCATGAGCACCGAGATCTGTTCGGGCGATATCGCCTTGGAATCATCGAACGGATCCTTCTATATATGGTCCCCATCGTATCCGTCAATCAATTGACAAGTCGCTATCAAATACTTTCTTTACATTCGATATTGAATCGACTTCTTTGAAAAGTCTATCCTCAATGGCTATTATCTTCGGATTGTTTGGTAATTCAACTATTGACGATATTATTATTTGATGATCTGAAAATTCATCATGTATAAACTTGATTATTGCCTCCATATTTTCTGAATCGGTTTCCCTATTTAATGAATCGATAATTATAGGCAATTTTACCCCCAGATGATCAGATATGGTTTTCAAAAATGTAAACCTGTATGCAAGAATCAATTTTTGTTTCCTAGTACCAGTATTTCTTTTAAAATCTGTACATAAAATACATTTATTCTGATCAAGTATATCGGATACATCAAGAATGTCACAATATTTTTTCAATAGTGCATTCATCGAATCAAGATAACTGTCGGTTGACAATTTAGAGTCTATACGACTCTGCAATACACTTTTTTGTTGTTTCAGTAAATCTAAGTTAATCTTAGCCTGCTCAATATCTATTTTATATGATGGCTTTGCACCAAGTATTTTTACATCCGTTACTACTTCGTCAATTGCAAAATATTCTTCAATTTCTCTATTCAGTTCATCAATTGCCGCAGTTATTTTTAAGATTGAAGCATCCTCATCATATAATTCTGCATCATACATGTCCTTTGAATCTTGATACCCAACAATATTATCTCTTGTTATCTTGATATCTTTTCCATTATCATGAACTGTCAGTTGCAAGGAATCTATGTATTTCCATAACTTATCATTTTTACTAATGCGATCCTTGATTGATGATTTTCTCTTTCTATGATCATTCAATTCAATTTTCAGTACATTCAGATTCTGTTGACACTTTTGTATACGGTCGTCAATCGGATCTTTTTGATCGAAAAATTCCTCCAACCGATCTTGACTCGAATGCAACTTAATTATTGCAGTGTAATCTTTGATGTCCTTATCTATTGCCGTTCTCTTAACAAATAAAGACTCGTCAATGTTCAACAAGCCATAGATTAATTGGTCTACATTAAAACGTTGGCCACTTATCACAGTCCCCCTATTGAATACAACCCATCCACTTTCCTGATCGATATAAAATGTACCAAGGACATTAGATAATAAATTTGGATTGCTGTTCTTAAGTAATAATTCCAGTACGGCCCTGTTGTTGTTCGTTACAGAAAATGTTTTTGAACCGTTTGGGAATAGTATGTCGACCTTGTTACCTTTACGAATCAGTTTGTATTGAATATTTTGAATATCTAATGTCAACTCTACTGTGAATCTATCCCCAGATACACCTTCGGTAATCGGAATATTGAATCCGAATCCGAATATGATAAAACGTACAAGCGTTGTTTTACCCTGCGTGTTTTTTTTACTTGATATATGAGTATAATTATCAAATTTACACGAATATTCGTATTTTTTGTTATATATCCTAATTTCTTTGATAATCATATCTTCATCTCATTACATACACTTCTAATTACGTTCCTTTTCATCAAAACTGTTTGTATCAATATTTTAAGTATCTTTTCTTTTACAACTTCATCAACATCTAAGGCTTCTAGAATATCCCTATATTCCTGCCAATAATCCGCTGCGAATTTGTCGAAAAAATCATTATTTATCTTCAGTTTGTTCTTCTCGATACGATAGTCGCCAATGATACGAGACATTATTTCAAAACGACCTGAAATCGAATCTACCAAATCAGAATAACTGTCAGAAACTATCGAATAATCTTCAACCGATTCCTGATACAGGCTATTTTCTATATGATTGATTTTATGCAATATCATCCCCCACACAATCCGAGAACGATCACATTTAATGCTCGTATCTTTATTTGAGGCATTAGAATCCAAATAACGGACCCATGTCTCAAACACGAATTTTGGTGATAGGGTTCGAATCATATCGCCCCTTTCAGAAAAGTCATCACGTATTTTACCAATAATCCATTCAGTTTCGCTCCCGTTTTCACCTACATACCTTAAAAACTGTATTGAAAATGAATTGTAATCAAATGATTCTGGGGCATAATTGCAAACCAATTTTTTATTTAACTCACCGATTGCATCGAAAGATACACTCACACCCGAAGGAAAAGCATCACGTTCTGTATTGGATCCAAGCATCGTTTTTATATTCGTAATATACACCAATTTGTGGTTTTCAACCAAATGGGATGATTCGGATAATGTAGTCAGGCCCTTTTTTAAATCTCTTGTCGAATTTTTTTGATTCTTCATCATACGATGCCTTGGCCTGAGCATAAACCACACACCCATCTTTAAGACAGATTTCAATATCTTCCGATCCTTCGTTTTTTATTGCAAGAAAATCGTCAAGATGATCGATAAGCAATGATATTGCGGCTGCAGTTTGGAAATGAAACCCGTTGTGCACATGATTCGCATTTCTATTCACTGCCATGCTACTGCGTATCTACAAAGGATATTTTATCGTTATCTTCAAAAATTGCCGCTTGAATTTGAGTCAAAACTTGTTTTCAAGGCACTTAAAATAACGAAATGTCAAAGAAATGTCAACAGAATACGTGCCGAAAATGGCAGATATGGACAATATTTGGGGATAATAAACGATTTTCAGACGATATGTAAAGATAGTTCGAAAGATGTTTGCCTCTTGACGT
>JAAYZB010000084.1 GCA_012515085.1 Acholeplasmataceae bacterium | reverse complement strand
TGATTGTGATTGGTGCATTCGCATTCGGAGGGTGTATTATCAATACCAGCTTATTGGTAAAAAAATGTACTAATCAATAAAAATAAAGGGAAGCAGTGGTTATCTGCTTCCCTTGTTTTTAAGTCTGTCAAAGATGATCTGGTAACCAGAAGCCCCGTAGATGAGCGATTTATTGATCCGGCCGATGGTCGTGGTTGAGGCACCGGTTTGTTCCATGATGATTTGATAAGTCACTTTATTCGTCAATAGTTTGGCGACATTGATCCGTTGTGCAATGGTTTGAAGTTCGCGGATGGTGCACAAATCCTCGAAAAATCGATAGCATTCTTCTTTATCCTGTAAATGTAGGATCGCGTCGAAAAGAAAATCAAGCTGAGGATTTTTTAAACGTGATTCATAAGACATGGATATCACTCCTAAACTGGTGTGGTTCACTGTTTAGTATACTGGATGATTTGGTTGCTTGTCAACTGGCGAAAAATTGATTTTTTTGTGTCAATAGGACAAAGGAGGACTGATGGATGGATTCAAGGCCGAAGGTAATCAGCGTTGTTTTTCTGAAGGATTGAATCTTGCCAAAAATTGGTTTAAGACCGCTTGAATTTTTTTGGGGGTGTTTTGATAGGAAGCACGGATTGCTTTTTTGTTGGACTCCCGGAGAAAAGCATCATAGATCGCTTGTTTCAGGATGGGTGATAAGGGAACGTCAATCAAAAAAGATTCTAATGATCGTAAAATAGCTCTATTATTGGGGATTTTCCGGTACTCGAACGCAAGCAAATATTTTTCATAAGAGGACAGCTTCACCGAGATTTCCGACGCGTGATCATGGACAATGGCATTGAAGAGAGGGGTAACGGATTCAACATTGTGAAAGAAAATCCGATAAGTCCTTTGACGGGGGATGTATGGTTTTTCCTGAGAATCGGGATCTATCTCAAAGGTGATCGATGTATCAGATACTTTGAGAGCAAAATGTGTTTGGAAGCAATCCCCGGATAAATACTGTTGCGAGATGCCATCATCTTCGTATAGAACCATCGATCCGGATGATTGGGGGTAGACATGAATTAGGAACTGTTGCGGATTTTCATCAGCACGCGAATTAATTGAATCCACGAGGGGGATGATGCCGCCGGCTTTGACATAAACATTTTGATTCGAAAGTGGGTGATATCGAGTGACTGTTTTCTTTCCCACGAAAACTTCATTTGTCATGAAATCGATCCACTCGCCTTCCGGAATCCAAGTCGAAATCCGGGATCGCTTTGTCAATGGATCACGAGGAGAGACAATCGGATCAATATAAAGACACTCGCCGAAAAGATAAGCATTGGTATGTAGGTATGCTTCCTTGGCTTCAGGATCGAGGTAATAAATGGGTCGAAGGGCGGGGATGCCTAAGGAATGATTTCGGTAGTAGGCTGTATATAGATAAGGAATCAATTGGTGGCGAAACTGCATGGCTTCTTGGACGATTGTTCGAATCTCGGTTGAATGTCGCCAAGGTTCTCGAGTGGTGAACTGGTTGCGGGCGGAGTGAAGTCGAAAAATGGGGCTAAATAACCCAAATTGAACCCAGCGGCAGAAGAGTTCTGGGTCTTCAATACCATCGTCATGTCCCCCGATGTCATGTGACCAAACGGTGAAACCGATATTCGCGGCGGTTGCAGTAAAGTATGGCTGATAAGCCAGACTTTTCCAAGAAATGACGGTATCACCGGAAAAGCCGATGGGATATCGTTGACCCCCTCGGTCGGTCCAACGGGAGAAGGTAAATGGGCGTTTAGCCTGATTTTTGCTCGAATCGAGAAAATGAGAATGGTTTAAGACCCACAATGGATCAAGTCCAGGGATGAGCGTTTGGGTCCCTTGTTGCCAATCGATCCACCAAAGATCGACGCCGTTTTCTTCATACGGGTGCAACAACAAATGGAAATAGTTTTCCATAAATCGCGGATTGGTGGGATCAAAAGGAATCGGTATTTCTTGTTCGGGATCCATTCCCAAATTGATCGCAAATTCTCGGTAGCGGTTTTCATAGGGTTTCAAACCACCGGAAGGATGTAAATTTAGAGAGACTTTCAGTCCCAATTTGTGAAGCTGTTTTATCAACCCAAGAAAATCTGGGAATAATTTGTTGTTGACGGTATAGCCGGTCCAACCTTGCCAATAATCTTGCACTCCTTCGATCTCGGTGATGTGCCAATCCATATCGATGACTAGAACCGATAAAGGAATATTCAATTGGTGAAACTGGTGGACAACCTCGAGGAAATCCCGAT
>JAAYZB010000010.1 GCA_012515085.1 Acholeplasmataceae bacterium | reverse complement strand
GGACTGCTGGCATATGACGGCTGATGATTGATGCAGATCTTCAACACAAGGGCTATGGGCGGCTGGCAACCCTTGAGGCACTTAACGATATCAAAAAGGCGAAGAAATATGATATTGTTCATTTGGATTATGTGCCATCGATCACCATTGCCCGAGACTTGTTTGTTTCGATCGGTTTTCGGGAATCGGGCGAAATGGATGACGACGAAGTCATCATGGAATACCCTTTGACCGATGGTATTCGGCTAATTGATTGGATGACCAGAAGCCAGCAACACTTGTCTTTGATCGCTATCCTCTGACTGGTATTCGCGCATCGCTGAAACCGCGGAGGTCACTCAAGGCAGATGATTTTCTTTATTAACTCGTTTTGAGTATAATAGAACTGAGGTGATTAACATGACATTTCCACCAATCAAACTAACTAAACATGTCTTTTTTGTCGGTGTCAAGGATCCTGATCTTCGGGTATTTGACATTATCATGGAGACGAAATTCGGAACCACATACAATGCTTATCTGGTGAAAGGGTCCGAGAAAGCCGCGTTGATCGACGCGGCCAAAGCGGATTTCACGGAGGAACACATCGCCAGAATCGAAGCAATAATGCCGATAGAGAAGATCGACTACTTGATTTTGAATCATACGGAGCCTGATCACTCCGGATCGGCAAAAAAACTGTTAGAGATCAATCCGAACATGACGATTGTGGCCTCTGCCCCGGGACTCTCCAATCTGAAAGCGATCTTGAATCAAGCGTTTCCATCACTCCGGGCGACGAACGAGCTCGTTTTGCCCCTTGGAGGTGCAGAGCTTCGTTTCTTCATTCAGCCAAACCTGCATTGGCCCGATACGATCTTCACTTATTTGCCTCAGGATCAGGTGCTCTTCACCTGTGATTTCTTTGGGGCCCATTACGGATTGACCGGACTTTACCCGCATGACTTTCCTTCGGAGGCTGACTTCACCTCCAGTTTGGAACACTATTTTGTCTCAATCATGGCACCTTTCAAAGTGGATGTCCAGCGGGCATTGGATCTTATCGACACCCTTGACGTCAAATTGGTCGCGACGAGCCATGGGGCGATCATCGACGAGGCCCATGTCGACAAGGTCAAAAGGTACTATCGCGAGTGGTCCCAACCTCATCCCAAACACTCTATCCCGTTGGTGGTGATCCCAATCGCCAGTGCCTATGGATATACCGCCAAGATTGCTGATAAAGTGGAAGAGGGCTTAAAACAGGCGTATTCCGGAGCGATCAACGTGGAAAAATATGATGTGGTCACAACATCGCTTGAGCGGATCGTCGAGCGTATTGGAGAAGCCGATGCGTTCCTGATTGGCTCAACCACCATCCTGAAAGATACGGTGAAACCGATCTGGGATATCCTATCTTCTTTGAATCCGGAGATCCACGGGAGGAAAAAAGCCAGCGCTTTTGGCTCGTATGGGTGGAGCGGAGAAGCGGTCAATCATATTATAGAACGGCTTAAACAATTGAAAATGCAGACGATCGAGGGATTGAGGATCCGGTTCAATCCGTCAAACGACGAACAAGATCAAGCGGTGGCGTTTGGTCGGTCATTCGCGGAGTTTCTCAAAAATAACGATTAAAAAAAGGGCTCGAAGCCCTTTTTTACTGGTTATTATTTTCGGTGAACTGGACGGGAACGACGCCGGGGAGATGCTCCACGACCTTATCGACGAACAACACACCGCGAAGATGATCGTACTCGTGTTGGAAAACGATTCCCAAATAGCCTTGGAGCTTGAGGTACACTGATTCGGTCGCTCCCGTTTCCAGATCGACCTCGATCGCCCTGGCCTTGATGCGAAGTGATCGGGGGACCAGACCATTTTTGCTCTCGTCGACCGACAGACACCCCTCACCGCCAGGAAGATAGGTTTTTTCCTCGGAGTAGGACAGGATCTTCGGATTGACGAAAGCCCGGGAAAACAGATTTTTTCCCGTTTCATCGACGGTGTGGATGCAAAACAGTTTTTGTGACAGGTTGATCTGTGGGGCGGAGAGTCCCACTGACGGGCGGAGATCATAAGTCTCGACAAGGGTTTCGTTTTGACTGTTCTGGATATATTCCATCATCAGTCGCAAAGTATTCAAATCCGTTTCGGAAAGCGGCAAGGACACGTCCTGAGCCCGTTTCCGAAGAACCGGGTCGCCTTCTTGAATGATGTCTTTCATCAATAACATGGTATCACCTAGGTTAAGTATATCAAAATCATTCCAAAAAACCAAGGCGAATGCAACGCGATTTGATATAATAACAAGGGAGAATCGTAAGTGTTCCAAAAAGGCGGTGAGGACGATGCGACTTGAGAAAATGTTATCTGGTATGAAGTACGGCAGCCGAAAGGAAATCAAGGCGGCCCTCCGCGCTGGACGCATCCGTGTGAATGGGGAGGTTCCAAGGTCTGAACAAGTGACGATCGACCCACTAAACGATCAGGTCTTGTTTGATGAACTACCGGTCCAGTACAAGGACAACGTGGTGCTCATGCTCTACAAACCGACGGGATTTGTCTCATCCAATCGGGAAGAGGGAGCGCCCGCAGTCATGGAATTGTTGGAAGAACCCTACTCCCGACTGAAACTCAACATCGCCGGGAGACTTGACAAAGATGCCGAAGGGCTGCTCCTCTTGGTTCAAAACGGCGAAATGCTTCACCGGATCATCAGCCCGGCCAAAGGAGTCACGAAACGGTATCTGGTGACGCTTGCGGGACCGATTGGCGATATCACACCTTTAGAAAAAGGCGTGTGGATCGAAGATGGTAAAAACGAACGCTTTCTGACCAAACCGGCCCGGGTAGAAGTGGTCGATCCGACGCAATGTGTCATCACGATCACGGAAGGAAAATATCACCAGGTGAAACGGATGTTCCTATCGATCGATAACCAGGTTGAGTCGCTGAAACGGGTCGCGATCGGTCGCTTGAAACTCGATCCGAATCTCGCTCCCGGCCAGTACCGGGAACTGAAGATCGAAGAAATCCAATTGATTTTCGAAATCGACGATTAAGAAGCGCTCGATTATGATATAATGATAACGAATTCATCTGGCTTATGGCATTTCCGCAAGGAGGAATTATGGTCAAACGCAAAGGAATCATCGTCTATTTTCAAAGCAAGAAAGTCGCCAAGGAAGTCGAAAAAATCGGTGTGAATATTGTCTACCTCAATCCCAAAGCCAACTATTTGACGGGCTATGTGGACGAAGATCAATTCGAAGCGATAAAAAAGCAATGTGCCAAATTGCGGTTAGTGAGAAAAGTCGAAGAATCGCTCCTTGATATGCAAGATTTGGCGTTTAAAGAATAATATTTAGCCTGTCAAGCAAAAAACATTGACAGGCTCTTTTTATTTTGATACAATATACCTGATTTTCTGACACGTAGGAGGATATGAACATGGTTAAAATCCGCATGCAACGCTTTGGCACGACCAAACGCCCGTTTTATCGGATCGTCGCCGCCGAAGCGACGAAGAAGCGCGACGGAAGTTACTTGGAAATCGTCGGCTTGTATGATCCGACCAAGGAACCGGTCTTGATCGAGATCAACCCTGAGAAAGCATTGAAATGGCTTTTGAATGGTGCTCAGCCAACCGATACCGTCAAGAACCTATTCACCAAAGTTGGCATCAACAAGCTGTTCGTCGAAGCCAAGAAAAAACAATAGGTGGCATTATCATGGCTGTAAATTTTGAAAAACTGATTCAAGACCTGGTATCGCCTTTGGTCATCCATCCAGAAGACTTGTTAGTCAAAAAATTTTCGGAAGACGACACAACGATTACCCTTCAGGTATTGGTGAACAAAGAGGATCTTGGTCGGGTCATCGGCAAAGGCGGGAAGATTGCGAATGCGATCCGTACCATTGCCTACGCCGCTGCCTCACGTCTGGGCAAGCGCGTCAACATCGACATCGATGCCTTTGAATAATCCGGTGAAGGAATGGGAGTCGATAGGCGTCAGCGCCTGTTTGATTGGGATCGCTTCTGCTTATGACGGAAAAAGCCGTTGTCACATCGACACCATTCGTTCCCTGCGGGGAAAGTTGGTTGTACCCGTATGCCCCGAGGTCCAAGGAGGATTATCGACACCGAGAATCCCTGCGGAGATCGTTTTTGGTCTCGATCAAGTTCATACCCAAACCGGACTCGATGTAACCAACGCCTATCACTTGGGCAGCGATAATGTTTTAAAGACACTTCAACAAGCAGGATGCGAACGAGCGATCTTGAAAGATGGATCGCCTGCTTGCGGCTCTCTGACGATTTATGACGGGTGTTTTACCCGAACCAAAATTTCCGGAAAGGGAATCGCCACTCGGCGACTCCTTGATGCCAAGATAACGGTATGTTCGGAGTGAAAATCAGCCTTGTGCTGATTTTTTTCATGGACATAGAACCCAAAAAATGGAAGGATATGCTATAATGATTTGTCAAATAATAAAGAAAG
>JAAYZB010000083.1 GCA_012515085.1 Acholeplasmataceae bacterium | reverse complement strand
GACCGGTTGGGGCTGCTTGTCTGGCAAGATTTGATGTTTGCCTGTTCCATCTATGAGTTGACCGATGATTTTATCGAAGAGATCCACTGGGAAATCATCGATAATATCCGAAGAATTCGTCATCACCCTTCCCTTGCGTTGATTTGTGGAAATAACGAGAACGAAGTGGCCGTGGCGGATTGGAACATTCCATCCTTGGAATATTCCAAAGCAAGTTATCGCCGCCAATATCATGAATTGATTCCAGAGTGGTTGACAGCCATCGCGCCCGAACTGATTTACTGGCCGTCCTCTCCTTCGTCAGGACACATGTTTGAATCCCCGAATTCGGATTGTTCCGGCGATATGCATTATTGGGGTGTTTGGCACAACACGGAACCATTCACCTATTATCGGAAATATTATCCCAGGTTCATGAGCGAGTTTGGCTTGCAATCGTTTCCAGAACTGAAAACAGTCAAAACTTTTGCGCTGGAGTCCGATTTCAACATTTTCTCCAAAGTCATGGAGCACCATCAAAAAAACAGCACCGCCAACAGCAAAATTCTCACCTATATCGGAATGATGTTCCGTTATCCTAAAGATTTCTCTTCGCTTCTATATGTCTCGCAGCTGATACAAGCCGAAGGCATCCGATATGGCGTCGAACACATGCGTCGCCATTATGGGCGATGCATGGGGGCGCTGTACTGGCAGTTGAACGATTGTTGGCCGGTGGCATCTTGGTCGAGCATCGACTATTATCACAGATACAAAGCGCTTCATTACCACAGTTCCAAATTCTATCAACCAATACTTTTGTCTTTGGAAGAAGGCAAGGATGAGGTAATGGTCCATATCACGAATGATTGCTTGAGCGCCGTCCATGGGCAGATCAAATGGCAATTGGAAACATTTTCTGGCGAAGTGATCCAACAAGGATCACTCTCGGTGTCTGTTTCGGCACAACAGGCTGTCAGGGTGTTGAAACGAACCTTTCAATTGACCGAGGAAGAAAGATGCTCCACCGTCTTTCGCGCCGAACTCTGGGTTGAGGACGATTGTATCTGTTCCAATCAAGTATCTTTTGTCCCAGATAAACATTTGGAGCTTAAAAAGCCAACCATCACACTCAAACTCAATAGCCAAGGTGCGCGGCAGACGTTGGAATTAGAAAGCGACACGTTTTGCAAGTATGTGGAGATTGGCTTTCCGAAAGCAGAAGTCCGGGTGTCCGACAATTACTTTTGTCTATTCGCGCATGAAAAAAAGCATGTGACATTTGAAACAAAAAATAGTGATCTGCTTTCCGAAATCCAAGTTCGAAGTTTGGTGGATTCCTATTTATAAAACCTGAAATATCCGGAGGAAAACCATGAGAAAAATCAGCATGTCCGATATTGCCAAGGAATTGGGAATATCGACGGTATCCGTTTCCAAAGCCCTCAATGACAAAGAGGGTGTTTCGGATGACCTCCGCGACAAGGTCAAGAATCTTGCCAGTCGGAAAGGCTATCGGATCAATACGTCAGCTCGAAGTTTGAAAATGGACAAGCAATTCAATGTGGGTATCATGATCGCGGAAAAATACATTTTAGATAAGGAAGCCTATTATTTTACGGTAAGCGGTGAAATTATCCGGAATCTGGATCAGCTCGGCTATTCGGGGATCATGGAAATCGTGACCTATGATAATGAAAACAGAGGCATTCTACCGCGTTTTTATAACGAAAACAAAGTCGATGGTATTATCGTGCTCGGACAGATGAAGCGGGATTATCTCCGCGCCATCGAGAAAGTGAGTGTACCGATCATCTTTTTTGACTTTTATATGAAACAGTTTGATGTGGACTGTATTGTGAGCGACAACTTGTTTTCCGCCTACACGATCACCAACCAGCTGATCGAGAAAAATCATCGCGAGATCGGTTATGTTGGATCGATCGAGGCCACATCCAGCATCCAAGACCGCTTTTTGGGATATTACAAGAGTTTGATCGAAGCGGGTATCTCGCTGAATCCGGATATGATCATTCCCGACCGGGATGAGCTGGGGCAATTCATTCCCTTACAACTGCCAAATCCGTTACCGACGGCATTTGTCTGCAATTGTGATCGGGTGGCGCACACGTTGATAACGACCTTAAAAAAACTGAATGTCCGTGTTCCCGAAGATTGTTCGGTTGTCGGGTTTGATAATTCGATTTTTTCCACTATTTCCGAACCGAGAATTACGACCGTTGACAATAACATTCCCTCGATGGTCGAGACGGCGGTCAAAATCATCGTCAAAAAGATCAAATATCCCGAAAGAATCTATGGCCGCGTGTTGATTCAAGGCAAAATCATCGACCGCGACTCGACCGCCTTCTTTGAGGGTGGATCTAGTTCATGAAAAAAATCTTGGCATTCTGTGGAATACTGATTTTGTCGGTTCTTTGTTTTGCCTGCGCCAATCAATCAACGACCTCAGTCACCACAACCACCACTTCCAATTCGACTTCTTCATTGACAAATACGTACAGCACGACGGAAACGATCGTGTCGATCCAACCTGCTTATGAGGTATTAGTCGTACCGGTCGGATCCACGTTCACACTCCAATACGTGAGCAATGTGGAGCCAATCGGCTTTTCATCATCCTCCCCAGAAATTTTATCGATCGATGTCGATGGGTCGATCTTGGGACTTGCGAATGGGAATTGCGACATCACTCTCTCCTATCAACAAACCGTCTATGCCACGATTCATGTCACGGTTGTTGATGATGTCGCAATCATCCCCCCGCAAAAAACGATCTATAAAAGTGGTGAGGTGTTGAATCTTTTCGGAGCTCGGTTGATCCTCCGCAACGACGATAACTTAGTGATCGAAGAAGTTCCGATCACTTCGCAGATGACGAGCGGTTACCAACCGGACGAAACAGGAACCCAGCACTTGAGTATTTCGTATCTCGGGAAGACCTATCATATGGATGTATTGGTCTTAAGTGCCAAGCAAGAAGCATCGCTTGCGACGGATTTCATCTTATTGACACAATCTCCGTCAGCTTATCAACGAGTGGAATTTCAACTGATGAAATACGACATTGACGATTTCTTAGAAGCGATCGACAATGTCTATGATATGGAAGAAATCGTGTTAAAAGCCACCGTTCTCACACCCTCTACCAAGGTTGAAACAATCCTGGGATATTGGAGCCAAACTTATGAAGAAGTCCATCTTCCCGGGTTGGTGAGTACCTCGAGAAATCTCGAAGGTCTGGTGACGACGCTGCCAGATGACATCACGTTTGGTTTAAACTATGTCACCGCTTCAGACCCGTGTTTTAAAATGCGCTATCTTCCTAAAGAATCGGGTCAATATCAAATGGTCGCCGAGCTCTATGTGGATGGAATCAAGATCCAGTCGTTCTCTAAGGAATTCACCGTGAACGCATCCTTAGAACCCGAGAAAGGTGATATCGGTATCGATCCTTCAAACGAACGTCATTTCCAGTTTGAAAATGGCGACACCTATTTGCCGGTTGGACAAAACGCGGCCTGGTATACCTCGCAAGATCGAAAATATTACGATTATGTGCAGTGGTTTGAGAAAATGGCCGATAGCGGGATGAATGTTGCCCGTATCTGGCTTTCCGCTTGGGGGTTTTCTTTGTTTTGGTATGATGTGGAAAATTATGATCGGCGCCAAACGCACCTGCAATCCTTAGACCGCGTCATCGAACTCGCCGAAAGCAAGGGCATCTATTTACAGATATGTTTGTTGCATCACGGCATGTTTTCGCGAGTGGTCAATCCAATGTGGCCAGGAGCACTCAATTCTTGGTATGTCGATAAATATGGAGCCAATCCTTATGGTGAGACACTCACCTCCCCCGGGCAGTTTTTTACCGATTCTTGGGCAAAAGCCACGTTCAAAAATCAACTCAAGTACTTGGTAGCCCGTTATGGCTATAGCGATCATATCTTGGCATGGGAATTGATGAATGAAACCGATTGGATCGAAGAATATAATGCGTCGATTGGACTGCTTTGGCATCAAGAGATGGCCAACTATCTTCACGAGATCGATCCTAGGCATCTCGTCACGACCTCGTTTCGAAATGATTCTTTTTATTCCAGTACTTTCAATGTCTTTCAACTCGAGAGCATTGATTTTGTGAATGTGCATCGCTATGGTGTCGAGAAACCGCTGTCTTATTTGCCAGCTTATCAAAAAATCGGAGCGAATTTGTTTGATAAACCGATTCTCTATAGCGAATTCGGCTTGAAAAGCAGTGGCTCCGAGCAACTCACTTACGATCCCGATAACATAACGCTTCATCAAGGCTTATGGGGAGGATTGATGGGTGGCGGAGCGGGTACTAGTATGAATTGGTGGTGGGACTCCTGGATCCATGTCAGCGATGCCTATCCGGTATTCGCCGGAATTGCCGAAGTTGCCCATGAGCTGGACTTGTCGGGAGATGAGTATCAATTGTTGGCGGACAATCCCCAGTTGACGATCTCGCATGCCAAGGTGCAGGCGATCGGGTATCGAGTCGATTCCAGGCTCTACGCGTATCTTTATGATACTGACTTCTCCCTTGCCGATCCGCAAACAGCGGAGAAATCGGGAGTGACCCTGATAATGGAGGGGTTCTTGCCGGGGAATTATCAAGTGCGTTATCTGGATACTTCGACCGGAGTGATCCGTGAACAAACGTTGGTTGTGATCCCGTTGACGGGATCGTTGACCCTGTTCATTCCGAATTTTTCAAACGACATTGCTCTGATTCTCGAACAGATTTAAGGAGACCGAATGAAACAAGTCCTATGTCGGCATTTGACCGAGAAAATAATCCCTTTTTGGACACAATTACTTGATAAAGAAGCGGGTGGTTTCTTTGGCTTCGTGTCATGTGACAAACAAATTGATCAAGAAGCACCCAAGGGTTTGGTCCAACAAGCTCGGTTTCTCTGGTCTTTTTCCGCACTTGAAAATCATTTTAAGAACCACCAGTATCAACCCTATGCCGATCACGCATTTCAGTTTTTAAAAAACCATTTATATCAAAAAGAAACCGAAGCGTTTCACTGGCTGGTGACCCGCAAGGGTAAGCCAATTGAAACGCGGATCATCACCTATGGCCAATGCTTTGCCATCTATGCTTTGTCAGAGTATTATCTATCAACGCAGAACCAAGAGGCGTTGGATCTCGCAATGGCGTCATACAGGCGGATTGAAGAGAAAGCCTTCGATCCGATTCGGGGTGGCTATATTGAAGAATTCGATTCCGCATGGAATGAAACCCCCTGCGATGCGCTTTCAGATCATCATTCCAATGTGGCTTTTACCGCCAATACCATGATCCATATGCTGGAAGCCATTCTAAATTTACATCGGGCATTCCCGGATGAACGGATCAAAAAAACTCTTTACCGGGTGATTGGATTATTGACGGGACCACTCATGGATCCCAGCAAAAGCCGGCTGTGGATGTATGTCGATCAATCGTTTCAACCGTTGGTCAATACAAGGCACTATGGGCATGAAATCGAATTTTCCTGGTTGCTTCAGGAAGTATTGGACCGTTTACAAGTGGACAACCCCGATTGGGTGAGCGCTTCAAGGCAAATTGGCGTCTCTGCGATCGATCATGGATGGAATGGCCGTTTTCTAAAAGAAACCGATGAGCAGGATCCTTCTGATCATGTCTGGTGGGTGGCCTCAGAAGCACTGGTGGGACTTTGGATCCTATACCAAAAAACAAATGATCGACAATATCTGAATCATTTCCACACGTTGTTTCAATCGATCCAGGACGACTTGGTCGATCCAGATCCCGATGGCGAATGGTTTTGGTCCAAGGCCAATTCCAAAGGTGGCAGAGCCGCTCGGGGAATGTGCGAATTATGGAAAACCCCCTACCACAATACCCGAGCATTTCTAAAACTGATGGAAAGGATGTGATTCTTCGTGATACATGAAGCCTACCAACTTCATAAACAAGACCAAGAGCGGCTTTTGGCGAAAAAAAATCAGATCGATCCATCCTTCTATAACGGCGTCATGACCCGCTACCTCTATCCGGTGTTGACCAAAGACCATGTGCCGATCGAATGGCGATTCACACTCGATCAAGCGACGAATCCGTACTTCATGGAACGGTTGGGAATCAATTCTGTCTTCAATGCAGGGAGTCTGTATTTCCATGGCGAATACTACCTGATGGCACGAGTAGAGGGCACTGATCGCAAAAGTTTCTTTGCCCTCGCCAAAAGCCCTAACGGCATCGATCAATTTCGTTTTGTGGGAGAGCCGATCATGTGGAATTGCCCCGATCCGGAAGAGACCAATGTGTATGACATGCGGCTTACCTTGCACGAGGACGGCTATATTTACGGACTGTTTTGTTCGGAGGCCAAAGATCCAACTAGCCCCCCGGACGATACCGTATCGGCGATTGCCAGAGTGGGCGTGCTCCGCACAAAAGACTTGGTCCATTTCGAACGGCTTCCGAATCTAGTGACCCCGGGAGTTCAAGAAAGAAACGTCGCCTTGCATCCGGAGTTTGTGAAGGGAAAATACCTGTTGTACACGAGACCTCAAGACGGTTTTATCGAGACGGGGTCGGGTGGCGGTATCGCCATTGGCTTCACGGACTCCATGGAAAAAGGAGTCATCAAAGAGGAAATTCTTATTGCCAAGAAACGCTATCATACGATCTATGAACTGAAAAACGGGATTGGACCCGCGCCAATCAAAACGAGAAATGGTTGGATTCATTTCGCCCATGGCGTCCGCAACACCGCAGCAGGGCTTCGCTATGTGCTCTATCTCTTTGTGACCGCACTCAGTGATCCGACCCAAATCATCGCACAACCTTCGGGATATCTTCTGGCACCTTATCAAGAAGAACGGATCGGCGATGTCAGCAATGTTCTCTTCACAAATGGCGTCATCGTCAATGAAAAAGAAGAGGTATTTCTCTACTATGCCGCTTCGGATACGCGGCTTCATGTGGCGACGACCACGATTTCAAAACTGCTCGATTACGCGTTTCATTCACCGAAAGAAGCTTTTAACTCCTTTGATTGTGTCCAGCAGCGATTGACGATCATCCAAGAAAACGAACACAGTTTAAAACAGTCAAAAAAATAGGGGGACCGAACATTGGGAAAATATCAACTAATTTGCAAATCCAATTCGAACATACCTTGGATCGACCGACCGAAGGACTTGAATGTCCCCGTGTGGCGTTACGATAAAAATCCCATCATCGACCGTAATCCGGTAGCGGGCGTGGCCCGCATCTTCAATTCGGCTGTGGTTCCTTGGAAAGAGGATCAGTTTATCGGCGTTTTCCGAGCGGAAACCGTGGCGACACTTCCCCATCTTCGTGTGGGTAGAAGTGGGGATGGCATCCATTGGGAGATCGATTCTTCTCCGATTGATTTTTACGATGAATCGGGAAAATCTTGGAATCCCTATTATGCCTATGATCCGCGAGTGACAAAAATCGACAACGATTATTACATCACTTGGTGCACGGAATTCCATGGACCCTCGATCGGACTTGCCGTCACTCGGGATTTTGTCCATTTCACCCGATTGGAAAATCCGTTCATTCCTTTTAATCGAAATGGCGTACTGTTTCCAAGAAAAATCGACGGAGAGTACCAGCTTCTTAGCCGGGCGTCCGATAATGGCCATACGCCGTTTGGGGATATCTTCTTATCAAGAAGCAAAGACCTTGTCTATTGGGGAAAACACCGCCATGTGATGGAAAAGGGTGGCAATGGTTGGTGGCAAGG
>JAAYZB010000082.1 GCA_012515085.1 Acholeplasmataceae bacterium | reverse complement strand
CATCCCTTCTTCAACATAAAGGGTCTTGATCCCCAACTCAAGACATGCCTCGAGTTGGGCTTGAGTCCGGACTTTGGCAAGCATTTCAAACGCTTCCGCTGGCGAATGAGCGGTTTCTAGGGGAGTGTTGATGATGATGGCTTCTTTTCGAGGAGCACTTCGAAGGATCGTTATTTGATCGAGCGCTTGCCGTCTTAATTCGTTCAGACATTTGATTGGAACGAAACTCTCGCCATCGGTTTTAATCTTGAGAAGGGACCAAACATAGGATGTGTTTCCGAGTTTACCGAGTTGATTTTCCAGAGAATCACGACTTAACGGTGCGTTTTTCGCTTTCATGACGATGCAATCGGAAATGGCATTGATGGTTCCTCCGGCTTCATCCCTTATCGTGAGTTGCAGTGGTTGCCCGTTGATAAGGGTGGCGGACCCTTCAAGAGGGATCCGTTTGTAGTTCGGATCCAAAAACATTTTTAGACTCTGAACCAACCGGTGATCAAGTGTGAGCATCACCTGGGACCCGGTGTCGACAGGTCGGGCGAAATCCAACACGATCACCTGACCCGCTTGAGCTTGATCAACTGGACCTTGATCCGTCAAGATGCGGGAGACAAGCATCCCGGTATCTTCCTTGCCAATGACCCGGATTCCATCGCCAACAGCAAGCGCTCCGGATAGACGTACCGAGGCTTTCCCGCGGTTAAAAGCTTCCACCATTCCCACGAGTACTCCCAGATGATTGGGACGAAACGATTGATTCAAGGAAGAGGGCAGTGCATTGAATAGAAATCCTTGTGTGGTCTCCCGATTGAACACCCGTTTCAGTTTGTCAATCTCGGGTGTCAGATCGATTTTTTGATGGTTGGCAATGGCGTCGAGAGCGTGACGATAGGAGAGCACTGTCTGAATCACATAATCTGCTTTTCGCATCCGACCTTCGATTTTGATCGCATCCACGCCCACAGCGAGAAGATCTTGGAGCCGTTCGATCGTCATAAGGTCTTTATTAGAGAGCAGGTAGGCCGAGTCTGAAATCAATTCCCCATCCCTGATGAGGGCATAGGGCAGGCGACAGGATTGGCTGCATTCCCCTCGGTTTCCCGAGCGCTCACTCACAAAAGAACTGAACAGGCAATTTCCTGAATAGGACACACAAAGAGCCCCGTGGACAAAAACCTCGATCTCAATGTCGATCGTCTTCTTGATCTCCCTGATCACATCGACCATTGTTTCCCTGGCCATGATGACACGGCTTGCGCCTAGTTCTTTCAGAAAAGCGACTTGTTCGGCAGTATGGGCGTTGATTTGAGTGGAAGCATGCAAGGGCATTCGGGGATAACGGCGGTGTAAATAATCCAGCACGCCCAAATCCTGCACAATGAGCGCGTCCACATCGGCTTTGACCAGTTGATCGGTATATTCTACCAACCTCTCGATTTCATCATCATAGATCAAGGTGTTGATCGTCACATAGACCTTGACAAACCGCAAATGAGCATACTGGACCAGATCCTTTATTTCCGAGAGATCAAAATTATCCGCAAAAGCACGGGCGCCATATTGCTTTCCAGAAAGATAGACGCTGTCTGCCCCGGCGTTAATGGCGCCGATGAAGGCGTCTTTTGTTCCGGCGGGCGCCATGAGTTCTATAGGTGTCATATCATTTTTTCTCCCTTGTCAGCTGTCATATCTATTATACCATTGAGAAATAATTGCGGGTGAAGAAAAGACTTTTCTAAGCCACTAATTTCACCTAACCGGATCCGAACAAGAAGTGACGTGAATGATGCTTAAATTAAAATCTATAATCATTGTTTTTGTTTGAAAAAAATCCGCATCAATCGGATTTTTTGTCAGATAAAAAAATGAAATACAGACAGAAGGCTTAGCATACTTTAAGTAAAAGTTACACGAGTACTAAAATCGGATTTCCTTGATTTTTCTCGCGTAATACTTGACCAATTCAAACCGGCTCCCCGGCATGATGCGATGATCGGGACAAGGGATGAAACCTTTTAACTGAGCGATTTTTTCCAAGCGTTCAAGTTCCTTGTCAACTGCGGCTTTATCCTGAAGAAAGACCCGCTTGTCCATTCCTCCAACTTTTGGAAGAAATTTCATATGTAGTCTTACCCAATCTCCTAAGATGCAAGGATCTATCTCCCCAAAATCTTAAGCAACACTTCCTATCGATTCCCCATTTTGCACACTGTTGATAGCAAATATCTTCATATTCCTCAAATATACTCCCTACTCCCGGTTCAAAAAGGGTTCTCTTCCATATCTTTTGTATATGTTGATTAGATATTCAAGATTCCCTATGTTATATCCTCCATACATCTCTGATGCGCTAGATATGGATTTCTCATTTATGACATGCTCTTCACACATCTTTAATTTCTGCTTAAGTGTTAATCTCATGAAATCAAATAGCCCCCTTCATCGGTGTGGTATTTAAGGTCGGCACCCTTGTAATGGTATTGCAATGGTAATATAAAAGTAGTGTAATGGTATCATAACCCATTGCTCAAAAATTATAGCTAATCAAACCAAAACCTTCCGTTTTATAACAATCAAGGGCTTTTTCGCTTCAATTAAATATAGCAGGATTCATGTATGAATTCTGCTATAATGTCCTTGTTGTAGATTATTGACCTTTTTTGATTGAGTACTTTTCTAAAAACAGGCCTGATACTCCAATTATAATTAACAAAAATCCAAAATATGTTTTTCCTTTTGCGGCAATATCAAGTATAATGTCATTACTCAAGTCCACTGCATTAAGGTTATTGTTAGAAATATAATAAGGAGTGATAAAAACGAAAAGCAGTCCTATGGTTATAATAATGCCATATAATGCTACGAATAATAATTTGCTCTTTTTCATATTATCTCCTATATCAATACATCTAGCATGATGATTTCTTCAAGAGCTTGGGTTTTTGTGCTGACTGGTATTCCTAAAAAATATCTTCTTGTAACAAATTCTATATTCACATGATATTCTCCATTATATCTCATAGCATATGGATAAGCCGGTATGGTTTCGAATAACATACCTGGATATACAGTAACTGCGACATCTGGATTGTTATTAAATGTTGTATACTCCCATGCAGCACCTTCGGTTAGACTTAACCATTGAGCATTCATGGTTGGTATTTGAATTGTCCTTGTTTCTTGGTAAAAGTAACCCAATCCTAGTGTTGAAGAAAATTCAGAGTTTGCAGAAATACCATAACCATCTTCTCCAACATCCGCATCAATGCTTTCGGTTCTCCCAAGCGTTAGATTGATATTAAATCCAGATGTAATTGTTCTATATGAAATTTCTTTCTTTGGCCGGTAATCAAGCTTTTTCGGTTGAGCTGAGTACCACGTTCCATAACCATATTCAATATGTTTTTCCAATTCCCCAGAAACTAAACCATAATAACTTTTATATCTATTATCAAATGAAGATTCTACCGCTGCATTACCCGATGTAAATTGAACTTTACTTTCAACCCTAAAAATGTAATTCGATCCAACTGTATATCTGAATACTAGGTGTTCATGAACAACATACGAATATGCACCATATATATCTGTTCCTCCTAGAATCATTATAGGAGATCCAAAATCTTCCCCTTCTGAATATAATTCAATGGTATTACTCAAATATAGAACTTGATTATCTGTTGTAATAGTGTTTGAATCATGAATTTCGCTCTTATCATCCTTAAATTTCTCGTAATATTGATTGAGGTACTCATCAAGATCAATTTTTTTTTCGTTCTTTGATACGTCTTCTCCTGAAATTCTATATCGCCTTAGTGTGTTATTATTATCATAATAATATAGGACTCCGAATGCGTTTGATAATTCTTGATCAAACAATATATCATAGACATTTCCTGTCAAGTTATAAATAACCACTAAGTATTTTGAGTCTTAGTATTGCCTGAATGAACTGTAAATACTTGAATCGCATATATTCGCGGCTACGACCATATCTTTTGATACTACAACACTATTAACATCATCAACTATCTTGACATTATTCGTGCTTGTTGCAGATACAGTAATCGTTATACTTAAAAAATAAGCAAGCAAATAAGTTAGTATCAAAATAAATACTTTTCTCATTCTTCAATCAGCTCCTTTATTTTAAATTTATCTATAGCAAAATTATATTTAATCAATAGTGAATTGTCAACATTTAAACTCGTTTTTTTTTTTAAAAATACATATAATTCGAGAATACATTGCACTGAATTCATCTCTTTATTCGATACTTTTTTTACTTATAAATATACTTTGAAACGTCCAAAAAGTCCCTATATAGCACAAAAAAAGCCTGACACTTAATTGTATCAGACTAATGCTTGCTATATGTGTTGCATGACCTATTTTGATACAATTACGCACGTATAATTAAAACTGTAAGAAATACAGAGTTAATTATATATCCTTTCTTCT
>JAAYZB010000081.1 GCA_012515085.1 Acholeplasmataceae bacterium | reverse complement strand
CGATGACAGAGAATATTGTCACAAGAAGGATATACCCAATGACAATGAGCAATGACAAGACAATTTCCGAGTAATTCCCCGCCAGGATACTTTGAATTAAATGGACTCCGTGATAAAAAGGCAACGAAATGCCAATGGTTTCATAGGCCCCTCCGACCAGATCCAACCGAAACCACATGCCGCTCATAAAGGCTACGACTTGAACCATGATCGATGCGATAGGTCCCACTTGCTGATCCTTGAACAGACTTCCGAACAGGATCCCCATACTGATAAATAGGAGTGACACGAGCAACAAGAACGGAATGCTGGCAATCAAATGGATTGTCAAAGGCAACCCCATGATAATCCCGATTCCGTAAAGAATCAGCGCTTGAACCATCGCGATGAAAAACATGGGAATCATATAACCGAGAATGTAGTGGATCGGCTTCATCGGTGACACGAACATTCGGGAAAGAAAAGAACTGGTTCGATCTTTTGAAATAAGAATCCCTGAGAAAAGAGTCAAAAACGAAAAGCTGAAGATGATCATTGCCGGAAGGAAATTCTCAATGATGAAGGATTCGTTGATTCCCAAACTTTTATTTAAAGACACCATAAACACAAGCAAAAAGGCGGGGAGAACGATCGTAAATATGAGACTAAGCGGGTCGTTGATCAATTCGATGAGATTGCGTTTGGCATAGATCCAGGTTTTCATTGGACGACTTCACCTTCTGTCTCCGATAAGAAGATCTCTTCAAGACTTGTCATCTGCGTTTTCAACTTTAGCTCAGCCAACGATCCCATTAATTTTAATTTCCCTTTGTCAAGAATCGCAATCCGATCCGCCAAAGCTTCAACCTCATCCAAATAGTGAGAAGTCAAAAGAATAGTCACTTTTCCTTTGAGTTCCAGAATGATTTTCCAGAGATCTCGTCTGGCTCTAACATCGAGCCCCAAGGTCGGCTCATCGAGAAACAATACTTTGGGTTCGCTAATCAGCGCCATGGCAATGCTTAACCGTCGTTTTAATCCTCCAGAAAGTTTCTTGGCTTTTTCCTTTTTGCGATCCAACATATTAAACCGGACCATCATGTCTTCCGCTTTTTGTCTGGCAACTTCGCGGGTCACCCCATAGACTTCCGCAATAAAAACCAAATTTTCATTCACTGTCAAATTCGGGGCAATAGCGGTTTCTTGAGGCGAGATGTTGAGAGATTTCTTGATCTCCTCCATCGCTGTTAATATACTTTTCCCAAGAATCCAGGCATTGCCTTCTGTGGGTGTTGCCAAGCCGGATAATAGTTTGATCGTTGTTGTCTTTCCAGCACCATTAAAACCGAGAAGGGCTAAGAGTTCCCCTTCATTGATTGTCATTGATAAGTGATCTACTGCCACGCGTTCGCGATACTTTTTCGTTAAATCTTCCAGGATGATTGCTTCCATTTTTAACCCTCTTCAAAAACCCTTTTTTGGGCTTCGAAAACACTTTGAGTAAATTTCATGTAGTCCTCATTCGATACGATGGCCAACCCCTTGTCTTGATCCGCCAGCATCAACAAGGTATCTCCCGGGTGAATATCAAACATATCTCGCATGTCCTTGGGAATGACGATTTGTCCTTTTTCGCCGACTTTGACGACCGCTAATCGTTTGCCTTTTGTACTATTCTTCATTATTTATCACCCCCATATAATACATTTCATACTAATTATACTATTACAACTTATATACTTCAACATATTTCTAGGTTGCGATCCAGTTGGCTTCGATTTCCTTCTCCACCCCCACACCCAGAACAATAATGATACAGTTTCATCGAACATAATCCTCAGTTTAATCCGCACAAAGAAAATACTAGATCCAGTTGCCGGTTTTTAGTATGTAAAGCGCCATCAGTGTTATAAATCGACTGGGAGAGCCAATCTCCTCCATTTGGAAGTGAACGTTTCCTGGATGCTCATTTTCGAGAACCCATAATTTATCGTTCTGTCTCTTTTCTATTAACCAATTGATTGCCGGAATGAGCCGAGATTCTTTTAGATCATTTTGCTTGGCAAAATAAAACAAAGCTCGTAACAAATCATACCGATAGCGAAAAGGAAAAGTCAATTTCCGATAGCGCTTGTCTGATGAGAAAATGAATAAATCATTCCCTAACAGATATTCTCTCGCCCTCTGTTTTGCTTGATCGATCTTCATTAAGGATTTTCTTCCTTTTGATCGGAGATATTGCTCAAACCCTTCCAAAACACAGATTGTCGTATGAGGGTCTCCGACTAGAGACTTGTTATCCCAAGAAAATCCCCCATCTGGTTTTTGCTGTGAAAGAAGATAATGGACAAGTTTGTCAAGAAAACTCTCTCCATTACAAAAATAGGACGAATAATTTAAGATCATGCCATCCACACAGACATCGCTGGGGAGTTTTGATTTAGCCAAGTTCAGTCCGCCATCATCAAGCTGACACTCACCGAACATCCGTTTGACCATTTCGACGCAAGAAGCGCATGACTCTGGGATCCCTAGATTTTTCAAATCCAACAATGTATAGTGAGTCGACGTCCATTTTTGTTGATAATAAAAAACTCCCCAGTGCCCATTTGGCCGTTTCATTGACAAATACCTTTCTCCGAATCCTTCGGTCTGGATTCGGTTCTGCAACTGTTTTTGTATTGACAAATCAGAACAAAGCAACTCTCGATGGGTCAAATATTGAATAGACACGTCGCCCTTTAGAAGCCATTCGATGATTTCTTTCATAATTGATCGCCCCTTTTTTTATGAGTAGCCCCAAGATGATGCCAATTGTAAGTTGATCTTGATGAATATGTCT
>JAAYZB010000080.1 GCA_012515085.1 Acholeplasmataceae bacterium | reverse complement strand
TTATCTCGCCCAATGTCTGGACTCTTTGATTGTGGGCGGCGAGGAAGTGGAGGTCATTGTCATCAATGACGGCTCTACCGACAATACTGAAACGATCGCCCGTCAATACGAAACCCAATACCCGGGCATTGTCAAGGTGGTTTCCAAAATCAATGGTGGCCACGGATCCGGTATCAACGTTGGTTTGGAGAATGCCACGGGTCTCTTTTTCAAAGTGGTCGATTCCGATGATTGGCTAAACGAAAATGCCCTGAATATGTTATTGAATACGATTCGAAAACATCTTCAGGAACAACATCTCGCTGATCTTTATATCACCAATTTTGTGTATGACAAAGTGAACGAAGGTAAGTTTTTCATTCGTCACTTCTCCCGGCATTTCCAAAGCAATTGTTTTACACAATGGTCGAATGTTGGCAAATTTTACGGAGCTCAAGTCTTATTAATGCATTCATTGACCTATCATACCGCGAAACTTCGAGAAAGTGGTCTCAAGCTCCCACATCACACCTTCTATGTCGACAACATCTACGCCTATGCCCCGCTTTCAAAGATGCAGAGCATTTTTTACATTGATGTCAATCTCTATCATTATTACATCGGTAGAGAAGATCAATCGGTCAATCTTGGGGTGTTCACAAACCGATATGACCAACAAATTCGCGTGATGAAAGAAATGATCAAAGCGTATTCGTATGCCGATATCCTGAAGTTCGAAAAAGGATTGAGAAAATACATCCTCCATTGTCTCTCGGCGATCATGATTATCACGATCTTCTTCACGGTGGCTAAAGACGGAGAGGATCGCCGGATTGCTTTGTCTGACCTTTGGTCCTTCATCAAACTCAGAGATAAAGAGCTCTATCGCTTCCTCCGCTGGCGGTCAATGCCGCTGATGGTCAACTACCTTCCTTGGCGACTGCGCGGAGTGATCATGATAGCTATATACAAAGTCCTGAAAAGCCGTTTGAAACTCGGATAACGCAATCCATCTTTATATCAATAAAAAAAGAGAACAAAGCCAGTATGTTTGGTCTGTTCTCTTTATTTTTATCTTCTTATATCGTCAATTCTTTTGAAGCAACCGCTCGTAATCATCCGACCTCAACCTTAAAAAGATATGGACATAGAACCCGATTGTCAACAAGGCGATCGCAACCGTCACTAGAATCGTGACTGTGTCAAACTGATTGGTGACGGTTCCAAGTCGGAGAAACACTTGCCCGGTAAAATTATAAAGTGCATGAAGCATGATCGGAAAAAACAAGTTCTTCGTCGCAATATAGACGACTGCCCACATCGCCCCCATCAAGAAGGAGTACCCCACTTGTAAAAACGTGGCTTGAATCCCGGCTCCGGAGGTCAGATTGAACAAGTGGACCAGGCCAAAGATGGCGGCTGAGCCGATGATCGCCAACAAGCGACCGTTTTTGGTTTGGGGGGCGCGATCCAACAACGCAATCAAAATGATTCCCCGAAATACCACTTCTTCCAAGAATCCGATCGAGAGACAATCTAAGGCAAACAGAATGAGGGTGTGCGAAGGTTCGCTGAGGATTGTCCTCTCTTCAAAATACGCGCTAATGGGAAAATTATTGATGGCAACGATCAGGGCCGGGATGATGAGGAGCAGTATCCGCCCTCCCGAAACAAGGGGTTTAGCAAACAAGGGATACCCCATCGCAACCATGGCAATGATTAAGACGAATCCGATGAGCATCCGGATGGAAGTATCCCGAATGAGAATGGGAGCTAACGGATCCTCGAAAACATAGCCTCCGACTATCAAGCCGAAGGTCAAAAGCAACAACAACAAAAAGCCGAAGAACAGCAGCTTTTTTTTGTGTTTCCTCAAGTGATCCATCGCAACCTCCGAACAAGGAGTCTAATTTTTCTCCAACTCACCTTAAAATATCATACCATTTTTTCTGGTCTTTGCATAGACACCCGACGTAGATTCCTTCTTCGTAGTCGATGAAATAGAAGGGACGATTCACTTCACCTACCCCATAACGATTACCATTCTTAATGGAGTTGACACCGAAATAGAGCCAAGTCGGATCGTTGCGAAAATTTTTGGCATACGTATCAACAGAGCGTCCGATCGGATTTGTTTTCCCACTGAGAATTTCGCTGACTGCATTGATTCCGATTCCTCCGGTCGTGCCGATCCATAGAATGTTGTCAAACTCATCATCTTCTTGAAGATCATTCAACTCCATCGTCGTTCCACAATTTATAAACACGACAACTTTCGAGAGATTCGCTTTGATTTCTTCCAGCAAGACTTATTCATTGGCATCCAGTTCCAGATAAATGGTCATCAGCGCTTCTTGCACCTTCAATGGGTGTAGAATCGGTGAAACTGACTTGCATGCTTCTCGGCAGGTCATATCCTTCTCCGCCAATTCGCGAGAACACAACGATTGCCGCATCGTTATACTCGGTATAACTGTCTTTCATATCGTCGTTATAGCTCGCGATCAGCGTTTCTCAAGTTGGAAATCCCGTCAATTGAGATCCCATCGTCGGATTGGCCGGACGTCCGCTTCCCGATTTCGAATTATCTTCATAAAACGCCGCTAGTACCGGATTCACGGTAAAGCCGGCATTCTCCAG
>JAAYZB010000079.1 GCA_012515085.1 Acholeplasmataceae bacterium | reverse complement strand
GGTGGCGGTGCAACTTTCGTTGAAATTTATAACGAAGTAAAACAGTCACTGAAATCTGACAATATTGATATCCAAAAGGGTATCAACGTGGTTCTGGAATCTCTCTTGGCACCGATATATCAGATTGCTGAAAACTCTGGATATGACGCCTTGGAAGTGGTTGAAATCCAAAAGAAGGCCAAGAAAAACATTGGATTTGATGCCAAGAAAGGCGAATGGGTGGATATGTTCAAACGCGGAATCGTTGATCCAACCAAAGTTACCCGAAGCGCTCTTCTCAATGCGGTTTCGATTTCATCGCTCTTCATCACAACCGAGGTAGGCGTTGCCGAAGTCAAAGAAGAAAAACCGGCTATGCCTCAACCCGACATGTATTGATTTCAAACCAAAGGACGGAATTCCCGTCCTTTTTTATTGTCTTTTCTCAAGCATATTGCTATACTATAAAAAATGACTGACTGAGGAGTGACTCGATGATAGATACAGTGCTGTTTGATTTGGATGGAACTCTCTTGTGGATGGATGAACAACGCTTCATCCAAACGTATTTTACCGCGTTAAAAGTCAAGTTTGAACAAGCCGGTTTTCAAAGTAGCCATCTGCTTGATTTTATCTGGTCCGGATTGGACGCGGTGCGGAATAACCAAGGGAGTCAAAGCAATGAATCTGCATTTTGGCAACGATTTTTACAATTGTCTCATTGGAAAAAAGCCGAAGTAGAGCCACTTTTTCTTCATTTCTACAATCATGAGTTCAGTCAAGCACAAAACACAACGAAGCCATTCTCCAACGCTTTTAACTTGCTAAATGATCTTCGCTCTTCAAACATTCGGCTGATTCTCGCCACCAATCCAATATTCCCTGAAGTGGCAACTAAAAAACGGATTGGATGGGCGGGGTTGGATCCTTCTTGTTTTAGCTGGATCACCACCATGGAGAATTCATTCTTTGCCAAACCACATCCCGGCTATTATCAAGCCATTTTATCGCGATTTTCAATTAAACCAGAGCAATGTCTGATGGTGGGAAACGATGAAAAGGAGGACATGATTGCAGGAGAGCTAGGAATTCAGACTTATCTCGTTATCGATTGTTTGATCCCTGAAACGAATAAAAAAGCAACTCCCAATTATCGGGGAACATTTTCCCAAATGGACATGACACTCCGCTCGATGCTTTGTCGAAAAAAAAGCCAATAGATATTTACTTTTGTCTTTGACACATCGGGTTTAATCCGTTATAATGAAATTAACAACAAATCTATTTTTCAGGGGGTTACTATGCGTGTTGGAATCATCGGTCCCATAGGCAGTGGCAAGTCAACGTTATCCGCAAAATTGGCGCAATATTATCATTGTGCACTGGTTGAGGAACCGGTGGAAAAAAACCCATTTCTTCCCCTCTTTTATAATGATAAGGAAACCTTTGCGCTGTTAAGTCAAAATGCATTTTACAGTTCGTTGTTTCTATCGATGTGGAAAGCGCGTCAAGAAACCAACCTCGTCTGCGACTCCACGTTATTCTCCAACCTTGTCTTTACGGAGTTATTGCGTCTGGAAGGGATTATGTCCGCCATGGAAGTGGCGCTGACATACGCCATAGCGGATGCCCATTTAAAGCGACTTCCCGATATTGACATTCATTTAGTAATCATGAGAAATACCGAGCAACTATTCGATAATGTCCGGAAACGTGGACGAGATATTGAACAAGGGCAACACGATTATTTGACATTTCATTATGCCAATTATTACGATGTCCTAAAACGCATTTTCAAAGCTTATAAAGTGCCAGAGGAAAAAATTCTCTGGTTGCCCATCAATGACATGGAAGATCCCGACGAATTTTCCCAGATCATTCGAACGATTGAAAACAAATACGCTGAACTTTGTCAAAAATGACCGTCTCAGGAGACGATCATTTTTTTAACGTTTGGGTTGGCTCTGAAACCATTCGATGGTATCGGCGACTGTTTGTTCAAAAGGAGTTACTGTGTCAAGAAGATCGCGGCACATCAATGAATTGTCATAATGATAGTTGTCCAAGACGGCATCGACCATCATTCGGGAAAAACGTGGGATAAAGTGGACGAAGGCTTTAGCAATGGACGCGGGAATGGGGCAATAAAAGGCACGGCGACCCAATGTCTTGGCAATTTGATGGTAAAAATCAAGTAAAGTCCGGTTATGGCCGGCTAAGATATAACTTCCAGTGATTCTTTTTTCGATACAAGTTTCGATCGCCTTGGCAATATCCCGAACATCGATGAAATTATAGCCGCCCTTGATATAGAAATAGACGCGGCGTTTCAATGAATGCATTATTTCGATTCCCGCTGCAGAGGGCTTGTAATCATGGACTCCGATGACTGCAGAAGGATATAAGACCACGGCGTCCAAGGCATTTGCTTGCATTTGATCCAGCAAATAACGTGTTGCTTTGCCTTTGCTGGCGGCGTAATTCGATGTCAATAATTCGGGATTAATCGTGTCCGGTTCTTTAATGATCGCTTGTTGTTTATCACGATTGATGCAATCGACGCTACTGGTGTAAATCAGTCGAACTTGCTGTTTGATACAGAAATCAATGATTGTTTTGGTTCCAATATAATTGATTTTGTCCGATTCCTGAGATTGTTTGTTTTTTAAATCAATCAGCGCCGCAATATGAATAATCGTGTCTTTTGGAGACACATGTGCATTTAAGAAGTGGGGATCAAAAATATCACCTGTCACTTCTTTCACGGGTAGTCCGTTGAGTGCCGGACCGGATTGACGTTCTAATAATTGAAAAGGAATCTTTTTCTCAATCAGTAACCTTACGAGGTTATTGCCTATGTGTCCGGTTGCGCCAGTAATATGTATCATGATTGACTCCTTTCAACCGTAAACTTTGTAAACATTATACCAAATCTTTTACGATTGTGATATAATGACTTCACAAAAAATCACAAGGAGGGCTTCTATGACAATCCAGATGCTTGTTGAACAGCAACGTACTTTTTTCGCTACAGGGAAAACAAAACCACTAGCGACCCGCATCGCCATGCTTAAACGCCTGAAAGCGGTCGTTGTAGCCCATATTCCCGCAATCAATCAGGCTCTGATGGAAGACTTGAACAAAGGCGAAGCAGAAGCTTATTTGAGTGAGATCGGTATCGTTTTATCGGAGTTATCTGCGACCATCAACGCTTTGCCCCGCTGGATTCGCCCTAAACGAGCTCACACCCCACTTGCGCTCTTTTCAGCCAAAAGCCGTCTCTATCCGGAGCCTCTTGGTGTGACGCTCGTCATGAGCCCTTGGAATTATCCCTTTCAATTGGCAATGATTCCTTTGATCGGAGCAGTTGCAGCGGGAAACACTTGTATTGTGAAACCAGCTTCTTATGCCAAGGCAACGTCTCAAGTGATTGATCAGATGATTCGTGAGGCCTTTGATCCCGAATTTGTTTCTTGTGTTTTGGGTGGAAGAAATGAAAACCAAACACTGCTAGATCAACGATTCGATGCGATATTTTTCACTGGAAGTAGCGCAGTAGGAAAAGTCGTGATGGAAAAGGCCAGTAAATATTTGACGCCAGTCACTTTAGAACTCGGAGGAAAAAGCCCGTGTGTGATCGATGATTCTCTCGATTATGCACTTGTCGCCAAAAGAATTGCCTTTGGAAAACTGTTAAATGCGGGGCAAACCTGTGTTGCGCCCGATTATGTCTTTGTTCCAGAACATCTGGTAGAGCCTTTCGTTAAGGAACTGACGGCCGCAATTACTCAGATGGTTGGCGAAGATCCCTTAAAGAATCCTGACTATCCCAAAATCATCAACCAAAAACATTATGAGCGTCTGCTTGGTCTTATAAAAGATGAAAGGATAGCCTTAGGGGGTTTGGGTGATGGTATGAAAATCGCTCCGACGATCCTTATCAATGTCAAGTCAGATTCGCCGGTTATGCAAGAAGAGATCTTCGGACCTATTTTGCCAATATTATCATATCGTTCTATAGATGATGTGATCGAGGAAATCCGAAAACGCCCCAAACCATTGGCATTTTACCTTTTTTCTAAAAATAAAGCACTGCAAAACAGGTTGTTTGACCAGTTGAGTTTCGGAGGAGCTACCATCAACGACACAATTATGCATTTCGCCTCTTCCGCCATGGGCTTTGGCGGAGTCGGAGACAGTGGAATGGGACGATATCATGGCTATCACAGTTTCTTGACGTTCACCAATATGCGCTCCGTGCTTTTTCGCTCAACTTCGATTGATCTACAAATGCGCTATCATCCTTACACTAAGAGCAAACAATCGCTCATTCGAATGTTTTTAAAATGAAAAGACAGTTATTCACCTTGAAAGGAAGTAATATCAATGGATGTTTTGGTAATATATGACTCTTTTTATGGCAATACGTTGAGAGTTGCGGAATTGTACCAACAGGTATTTGCCGATAAAGGAATCTCTGTTGAGGTAAAACATGTCAGTAAAATTGAGCCTGAAGATGTTAAAAACAAAAAATTGTTAATATTCGGCTCCCCCACGAGAGCGTTTCGTGAAACTCCCGGTATTCGCAAATTACTAACAAAAAAGGCAATGCCGCTTACAAATCGACTCGTTTTTGTATTTGACACACGGATAGATCCTGACGATACCAATTCTGCGATTCTAAAACGATTTGTAAAGTGGTTTGGCTATGCCTGCGATCATATGGAAAAGCAATTGAAAAAACGAGGAGCTCACCTGGTATCAAAAGGGATCGGTTATCATGTGATGTCAGCGGAAGGGCCTCTCAAACAAGACGTCAGTATGAAGGTCAACCAGCATGTTGCCGAATTGATCAATCACCTTCATTCATAAAAAAGGAAACCTTCATCATAGGTTTCCTTTTTAAATTGGGTGACGTTTTAAAATAGTGAAAAAGTCAAGAAAATTACGCTGAGTAAACTGGCAATCAAACTCACAACGGTAATCTGAGTATTGATAGAGGGGCCCGCAGTATCTTTAAATGGATCACCCACGGTATCACCAACAACCGCTGCTTTGTGGGCATCTGACCCTTTTCCACCCAAATTTCCGGCTTCAATATACTTTTTACCATTATCCCATAACCCGCCACTATTAGACATGAAAAGCGCGAGAAGTAACCCGCTAACGATATTGCCAGCCAGGAAACCACCAATGGCGTACACGCCGCCAACAATTCCGACAAGGATAGTGATGACTATGGCGAATAGACCCGCCGGTATTAGTTCTTTCAATGCGCCATCGGTGGCGATATCGATGCACTTGTCCGATTCCGGCATAACGCCTTCTTTTCCTTCCTTCAATCCAGGAATCTCATCAAATTGACGATGGATTTCTGCGACCATGCGTTCGGCATTTCGATTGACACCAAGCATCAAAAGTGCACTGAAGACTGCCGGAACGCTGGCACCGATCAGCAATCCGAAAAAGACCGCTGGATCCATAATGTCAAAACCCGCGATCAACGGTTTACCCAAGGAAAGCGCCGCCACATTTACCTCACTGATGAACGCTCCTAAAAGGGAAATGACTGTCAATCCTGCCGCGCTGATCGCAAAACCTTTGGTCACTGCCTTGACCGTATTGCCTGCAGAATCCAAGGTGTCAGTAATTTGAATCACTTCATCGCCAAGACCGCCCATTTCAGCCAACCCTCTTGCGTTGTCGACAATAGGACCATAAGCATCATTCGAGATGATCATTCCGACAATTGATAACATGCCTACCGCTGCCATTGAGATACCAAAGAGCGCGTAGCCATCACCGAGAGGTGCTGTCAATTTGTATGCGACAAAAGCAGAGACTGCAATACCGACCATGGCCGGAAGCACCGATAGAAATCCATAACTGACGCCGGAAATGATTGTCAGAGCTGGTCCACTCTGGCTGGCCTTAGCCACTTTTCTAACCGGTGATTTTGTATCGTTGGTAAAATAGTCAGTGGTAATTCCCACAATAACGCCGACTAGCAACCCGACCATTGCCGCGCCGTATATCCGCCATTCGAAAGAAAAAATCCAGGTGGCAAGTGCTGTAAAGACCGCAAAGATCCCAGTTGTCAAATAAGTGCTGGTATTTAATGCTTTGGTGGGATCATCGGATTTTCCCATGCGGGCAGCCGCAACACCCACTACCGATGCCAACAAGCCAATAGCCGCATAAACGAACACCATTGTCACATTGATCGAGTTACCCGCAACAACATCGATGGCAGAAGCCATGACCAAGGCGGCTGCCATTGATGCGACATGTGAGTCAAAGAGATCCGCTCCCATTCCTGCCACATCGCCCACGTTATCACCAACATTATCCGCAATCACTGCCGGGTTACGTGGATCGTCTTCGGGTATACCCAATTCGACTTTGCCGACCAAATCGGCGCTGATATCTGCCGTTTTCGTATAAATGCCTCCGCCTGCTTTGGCGAAGAGGGCAAGAGAAGAAGCTCCGAAACTAAAACCAAGCAACATCGTCGCGTTATTCGTGATGAGAAATACAAGTGACACCCCAAGGAGAGATGCGCCAACAACAGCCATACCCATCACAGCCCCGCCACGGAATCCGCTCAGAAAACTCGGTCGAATTCCTTTTTGCGCCGCTTCTGCTGTTTTCTTATTGGCGATTGTGGCAACAAATATGCCTATTTTCCCGGCCATCGCACTGAAAACCGTACCAAAAATATAAGCGAACATGATTGTCAGATTGTTTTCAAAAACATCAACGATGCCCGTCGTTTTCCAAATCGGTTCAGGAAGAAAAACAAACATCAAAAGAGCAATCACGCCGGCAAATTTTGCCAGGATAATGTACTCCTTTCTTAAAAAAGTATTCGCACCACTACGGATCAATTCACTGATTTTGTGGATTTTTTCGTTGGTGCTATCTTGTTTTTTAACCCATTGATAGAGCCATCCGGCAAGTAAAAAAGCGGATAATGATACGACGATGCTAAAAATCATTGCCCAAATTTTCCCCATGTTCATCTCTCCATTCTGACTGCTTTTTATTCAATTCTATCATGATGGCGCTTTTTCTTCAATAAGAATATCAATCATCTTGTTGTCAAAGACAAATATATTTGATATTATTTTTTATAGACAACTATTGAAGGAGATTACTCATGAAAAAGCCTAAAATTCGCAATTATGAACGTTCTGGTCCTTTCATGCGCGGATTGAAAGCCCTACTGCGCTTATTCATCAAACGTCCCACCATTCATGGCAATATCGAGCTTCCAGATCAAGTCTTATTGCTCGCGAATCATAGTGGGGCTGCCGGTCCGTTTTCATTATCGCTTTTTTTCCCGAAATTGTTTGTTCCTTGGGGCGCCCATCCGATGACTGAAGGGTATTGCTCGCGT
>JAAYZB010000078.1 GCA_012515085.1 Acholeplasmataceae bacterium | reverse complement strand
TATCTTTATGTTTTCTTATTTTTTGACTTCAGTTAGCCAAAGGCCATGGATGTTGCAGAATTCATACACGAGAATATTTTTCTCCGGCAATACATGAAACAATGCCTCCGGAACATCTCCCGGTGCAAATGTCTTGATCTGATAATGCCCTTCTTGAGAGATGAACACCCATTGAATGAAGTGTTCAGGAAGCATTGGATGCAACACGCTGCCAACGGTGACCTTGATTTGGTCTTTGGCAGTTCGAACAACGACAGGCAAGTGTTTTTCATTTCCTTGGTCAGTAGTTTTTGGTTGTAATAACGTCATTTCATCCCCGCAGCAAACCAGTGTGCTGTCAACTGGATATGTATAGCAGATGCGCTTGCAATGTTTGCAGTAATAAATATTCATCTCTTGCACTACCTCCTATATTCTATTTAACGATATCATTTTATCACAATTGCTCAAAAAAAGATAGTGGCTAATCCATTGGTCATTTTTCTGGAAGCTTTTCAAATTCCGTAATAACTTCATCGAATAATTCGTCGTCATCTACGGTCGAAACAAAATATTCATCCTCTTCTTCATCATAGTCCAGTTCCAACATCACGATGCCACCATCCTCATCCGACACGGGCTGTCCCTCGATTTTTAAGAGGTCCAATACAGCATAAATCACCCCGTGAAGAGGAATGATGCCTAATGGTTCCAGTTCAAAGGTTTTCTGATCATCATCCGTTAGGATAATGTGATTCTGAGTTTCCTCGTTAACTAATTGTTGATAAATCTCTTTGTCTGTCATTTGAAACCTCCTAATAGTGATTAGTTATTTTTTCCGCAAAACCGATCACGTCCTGAAAATCGATTTTGCTGCCGTCATCTAACAAGACAGTCCCCGAAAACTTTCCAAATACTTGATGCCCCAAATTTTTGATAATGCCGAGATTCATTGTGTCCTCTCGATCGATCAGCGGTTTCATTGTCATTTGTAGCCGGCCTTCATTATCATGAAACTTCCAAGGCTTCAGGAAGTCTGGTTCTTGAATTGTGAAGGATACTTGATCGAGCTTGTGAGCTTTTCCTTCATAAAAAACCATATTCTCTGTCGCTTGAGTGGTATCGCCGAAGCCATACCCCAAATTCATTCCGAATCGCTTCCCATTGACTATCCCTGACAAACTCCCCCAATACCAAGTGTTTTTATACGTCCAGACTCCTCGTCCCCAATCCAAAACAGAAAAAGCGGTTTTCTTCGAAAACACATAACGAGCGTTTCCTATTTTGACAACACCTTCCGTGGGCATGCAATTGATTTTTTGATTATAATAGAACGCTTTTGGCTTGTGAGCCCAAGGAGTGGCAATCACGAGAGATTCATCTTTTAAATCCTCTAGGATCAATTCCGCGTGAAAATCCTGCTCGGGAAGAAAATCTTGAATATGAGCGGTAATGACTCGCTGTTCTGGGGTGCGAACGAACGAAAGATCAACGCCCTTTTTATGAAAATGAACGTCGCCCTCCAAAGACGATTTCGGCAATTTCAAACGACCGAATGGAAACCATTGCAACAACGTTTTTTTCTGAATCGCTTTTTTTTGAAAGTCCAGAAAAACGACTGAAATCAGAGCAGAATAACCCAAATCGGAAATAACAAATGCGACACCATAATCACGGGTCAAAGCAGCATAATAGTCCCATTCTTTGATTCGCCATTTCGAAGCCGCAATGAGCTCTCGATCATAATCAAATAGTGGCTCGGTCGCATATCCCGGGTTGGCCAGCAATCCTTTTTCATTCAATAATTTCTGTTGGGTGACGATTCGATTCTGTTGCATCATATCCTCCTGCGTTGCTCAGTTATAATTATAACAGTTATACTGGTTTTCGCTTGGTTCGGATCATTAAAATCGTCACAATCACGACCACATACATTAAGCATCCGATCAACGCGATAAAGTCCATCCATTTCGCATAGGTTTGCCCATAGCCGATCTGAGGTAACATCAAAAAAACAAACAGAGGAATCGCCATTGTAATGGCGGTTCCGGACCCCAAAACCAATTCTTCGGCAACGGGAGTTTCCAAATCGCGGTCTATTCCTTTCAAGAGCGCAATCCCAGTGGAGGCAACCCCCGTCAACATACCAAACAAGGCGATGAAATATTCATCCTTGAACTGAGAATATACCCGTCGAACAAGAAAGTTCAAATAAAATAACGTTGACACCCCGCCAATCAATGCAATAACTAACAATAACACACCATAATCTGCCAAGAAATCAATCGTGATTGTCAACACCGATCCGGCAATCATAAAATTGAAACAAAGGGAACTGATATTGGATAGTATATAATCATTCTTCATGAAATTGACATTCTTTCCATGGGATTGGATCGCTTTAAAAATCAGTTTGTAGATCAATGCATAAAATATCCCAATGATGAAATTGAATCCTTCCAGTAATCCGAAGACGGTATTCCCAATGGTTCCAAGCGGTGTCAATACCATTTCTAATAGAGTTAGTGTCAGCCAGACAAGGGCATAGATAATGGAAATAATCACTATTTGAGTCGTCAATCCATCCACTACGCTGACTTCTTTGACTGTATCGATGGATATTTGCGTGGTTTGTTGCGAAACATCGCTATATTGTGTGGGTTTATCGATTCCCCTTTTTCGGGATAATAGATTGATAAGCAATACGCCCACCGTTCCACCGAAGACAAATCCGAGAAAAGCATAGGATGCTCCCAAGGCTCCTCCTTGATTATTCAGCATCGCATTCCACATATTGCCAAAACTGATAGCGAGCCCTGGTCCTTGACCGAATCCCAGCGGCAACAACATCCCGGCACCCACAAACTTATCGGAAAAAAAGATCAAAACTAGTAGAATTCCGAGAAACCCTTGAAGCGCATACGTACTGGAGATCATCATCCCGGTCGTCCAGACTTTGCGTTTGTTTTTGCTTTCTCCTTGTTTCAAGGTCAAGGAAATGAAACCCAGTGCCAGTGCGTGATATACGATCGCCGTCATCGTCTCAACGTCGATGTGAAACGATCCTGGAATGATCACATCCGATAAGAGCAGACCAATCAATCCACCTAAGAGTGCCGTCGGCAAGACGATGCGGTTTAAGAATAAAAATCGCGTTTTCAGAATTTTACCAACAAACAACAAACCGCCAATCAAAAGAAAATAGATAACAACATCCCATTTTTCCATGTCAATAATTCTCCTTTTTGGGTTCTTTGAGAAGTATTGATTTTGAGATCCGCCAGAAATTGTTCTCACAATCGTAACAAGATGGGTTTTCTGGAGATCTGTCCAATCGCAAAGAAGCAAATAAATCGGACAATGGTGCTGGATCATTGAATTTTATTATATCATCAAAGGAACAATTTGTCTTTGATTGAGGCAGAAAAATCGACACGATGACCACTGGAATTTTCACTACAATCATGATATGATGATTTTATGTTTGAGCATAAGGAGGAGCGTATGGCCGCAATCCCCGAACCAATTAAAAAACAAATCTCGCAACTGCAAAAAGGGGAGATCACAGAGTATTATGTCTATAAAAACATTGCCAAGCGTACCCGAAATCTCGATAATCGACGAATTCTGGAAAAAATCGCTTCCGAAGAAAAAGCCCATTATCTAATTTGGACACAATTATTGGGTCAAGAAACAACACCTCGGCGCTTTCATATTTTCTTTTTGAATTTTCTCAGTCTACTCTTCGGTTATACCTTTGCCATAAAATTAATGGAAAAAGGCGAAGATAAAGCAAAAGCATCTTATGAGGAAATTGGAAAGCATGTTCCAGAAGCCATTCAAATCGCCCACGAAGAGGATATTCATGAACAACAGTTGATTGGCTTGCTTAACGAGGAACGCTTGAATTACATCGGTTCGATGGTTCTCGGATTGAACGATGCGCTTGTCGAACTTTCCGGTACTTTAGCGGGTTTGACATTTGCTTTTGCCGATCCGAAACTGATCTCATTATCCGGACTGATCACCGGCATTGCGGCCAGTTTGTCTATGGCAGCAAGTGAGTATTTAAGTGCTCATGCGGAAAACAAACCGGATGCCTTAAAATCAGCACTTTATACGGGGGGCGCTTACATTGTGACGGTGGCGCTTTTGATTCTTCCCTACTTGTTGATACCGAATCATTTTGTGGCTTTAGGCGTCATGTTATTAGTGGTCGTCTTCATCATTTTCATCTTTAACTATTATTTATCTGTCGCAAAAGATTTGCCTTTCCGTAAACGTTTTTTTC
>JAAYZB010000077.1 GCA_012515085.1 Acholeplasmataceae bacterium | reverse complement strand
GTTAGCGAACCTATGGCGGTGAAAGATAGGTGATTCAATAACTGGGTGAATGGTCTTTGGAGAAGCAAGGTGAAACTAGTAGCCTTTTGCCGGGGGTTCCCGTTACCGAACAAAAATATGAACGTCTGTACGGACGAAGTATTTTATAAAGGAGAAACTCAAGAGAGTTTCTTACATTTCGGGTGGCACCGCGAGCATCTCGCCCCGATTCATAGAGATGCTTTTTTTATTGCCTAAAATACTTGAGGTTCAATGTGAGGCGGAAGGAGAAAAAATGGAATTTGGAGAGTTTGGCGGGCAGTTTGTATCAGGGACAATTCTAAAAGGAATCAAAGAGGTTGAAACGGCATATGAAAAAGTCAAAGGAGATCCCGAATTTTTGGCTGAGTTCCATCGGTATTTACGAGAAGTTGCCAATCGGCCGTCACTGCTTTATGAAGCAAAGCACTTGACTGCGGTTCTGGGCGGTGCCAAGATTTATTTGAAACGTGAAGACTTGAACCATACAGGAGCACATAAAATCAACAATGCATTGGGACAGGCTTTGTTGGCAAAACGAATGGGAAAAACAAAATTGATTGCGGAAACCGGAGCGGGGCAACACGGAGTGGCAACAGCCACGGTAGCGGCGCTTTTTGGCATGGACTGTGAAATCCACATGGGATTGGAAGATGTTTTGAAACAAAGTTTGAACGTCTATCGCATGGAGCTTTTGGGGGCGAAAGTCGTCGTTGTTCAAGACGGACAAAAAACCTTGAAGGAAGCGGTCGACAGCGCACTCATTTCTTGGAGTATTCAGTCAGATACTGCCTTTTATTTGTTGGGCTCCGCGGTGGGGCCGCATCCCTATCCGACGATGGTACGGGATTTTCAAAAGGTTATCGGCAGCGAGATCCGCAGTCAACTCCAGCATTGCGAAAATCGGCTTCCTGATATTGTGATCGCATGTGTTGGCGGGGGATCGAACGCCATCGGGGCTTTTACGGAGTTCATTCCTTTTTCCAATGTGGAATTGATTGGCGTGGAAGCCGGTGGGAAAGGCATCGAGACCCAATATCACGCAGCGACTATCACCAAAGGTAAAGTCGCGGTGATTCATGGCATGAAGACCCTTTGTCTTACGGAAGCGGATGGGGAAATATCTCCGGTTTATTCTCTCTCAGCCGGATTGGATTACCCTGGAGTTGGGCCGGAACATGCTTATTTGGCCCAAACGAAACGGGTGACATACGTCAGTGCGACCGATGAGGAAGCGGTTCAGGCGTTTGAACTCTTGGCGAAAGTGGAAGGAATCATTCCGGCAATCGAATCCTCACATGCCCTAGCCGAAGCCATCAAACGGGCACCGATCATGAAAAAAGATAAAATCATCGTGGTCAATCTGTCGGGACGAGGCGATAAGGACGTCAAACAGATTGCCCGATATCGTCACATCGAATTGGTGGATTAAATCAATTGATGGAATTGCTTTAATCCGTAATTGTAGCTTGATTGGATGATAGATAATCATCATCACTTTTGATGATAATTCAATTAACGGTTGAATATATTCAAATATCAAGTTATTGTTGAAATATGAATCGACCGCTATAATATAGTTATCAAAAGGAGATGACACTATGGTCACGAACATCGAAGTCGGTCAGTATATTCAAAACAAGCGAAAAGCACGAGGATTGACACAAAAAGAATTAGCCGATCAGTTACACATCAGTTTTCAAGCGGTATCTAAGTGGGAAACAGGCGAATCATTGCCCGATACGGGTTGTTTGTTGGATCTATCGAACATATTAGAAACCACAACTGATCAAATACTTTCTGGTGGAATGATCGTTATGAGAAAGACAAGAAAAATCAATGTGGAAAGTATCCTGGAAGGATTTCAGGCGATTCGCAGTCTGAAACAGTATTTCGGTGAGGATTCCGCTCTGTTTTTGGGCGTAATAGAAGGGATTAACAAAAAGATGAATAACGATTTTGACCGATGTTTTAAGAGCGATCATCTCAAAGAAAGTCTTTTGGCAGAAGTCATCATATACTATTTGATCAATGGCTATCAAATCGCAAAAGACAATATCGATCTCCATATCCAATCGAAATCATTTAGAAGCATCATTTATAAGTATCTTGGAGACGACAGCCAAATGAAAGAAATGCATTATGAAGATAACCCAACACTTTTCGAGCAGATTCGACAAATCAGGCCAGAACTGAATGATCTCGATACATTATGTGAATTACCGGGCGAATATATCCGCTTGACCGAAGGAAAGAAATATTGGTGTTCAGAAATTCATTTGAGTGATACGCGATGTCTTGGGGTTGCGGTGGATGATGATAAGATAACGGTGGTTTCTTATGGGGTGAATGGTGTCGACCAACAATTGCTTCATGAAGAGAAGATTCAAAAATAAATCATATTTTGATCGAGCTTCTCTATATAAACAATGAAATACCGATCATTTGACCGGTGAAGGATTGATAAAAAAGTCAATTATGAAGATAATGTCCGCGAGGACATTATTTTTATTCGGGGGCTGAATAAAGCGATTGATACAAGACGTGCCATACACTCATCATATCATCATAGAAATGTACAACCACATTGATCGTTACCGTTTGATTCACAAGTGGAAGAAGCGGATTTCCTGAAACAAAGGATTTGTTATTGATTATGACACTGTTTTCACCGCTAACTAGTCTGAACATTCCTGGCATTGGTTGCAGGAGTGTGCCGGTAATGGTCAGTGTGTTGCCATAAAAATTGATGTTGGTCTTGGCGTGAGTAGCTAGATCTGCCAGAATCATCGACTCATATGAAGGCATGGTCTGTGGTGCAGCGCTAGCCGTAAAATTGCTGACATTCATCAGTTGCGGAGCGGGTTCGTTATAATCAAACGTCGCTTCAAATTGTACGCTGTCACCCACCGCGACGGACTGGCTGTCGATAACAAGAATCGTTGCGGATCCGTCATAAAGATAGTAGGAAGGTCTGTCCAAAGTGGCGATCACATAATAGATTGTCCCTTGGACGAGGAAGGTACCGGATGGTTGTGTTGCCAAGATTTCCGCAATCGACAAAAAGGAGTTCGTTTCAGTGGTAGTCAATTCGATCGTGGTTGTCGTCGGCTCGGTTAGGGTAGTGGTGGGATCGATTTGAGTCGTTACCGGAAGAGTCGTTGTGGAAAGGGTGGTAGTCAAAAAAGCGGACGTTTCGCTGGGAAGAGTTGTCACCAGCGTTTCGGTCGTATTAATGATAGTCGTAATTTCAGAAGAAGTGGTTGGAATGCCAGTCGTGACTAAAGTTGTTGGCGGAGATGTTGTCATTTCAGCAGTCGTAGACGAAATGGTTGTCGCAATGAATGATGTCGGCAAATTGGTGAGGGTTCCGCAATTAGTCAGCGAAAAAAGAACTAGAGTTATGAAGACCCAAAGATATCGTCTTTTCATAAAACAAACTCCCTTCATATTTTCTTCAAATATTTTAATTATACGAAGGGTCTTTTTAAAGTACAATGGCACTAAAACGAATATCAACCATTTTGGACATCTTTTTATCAGTGTACCGAAAAAAACTAGAAGCTGAAGCGCTTCTAGTTTATGAGATAGTCATTTTTTTCAAAATACGATCAGTAAAACTCTCATTTATAGCCGTTCCATCTCTTGAAGGAAGGCTTCAATCGGCTGATTTCCAACCAATTCGTGTGTGTCATTGATCACAATTTTGGGGACGCCAGAGACATTGTATTTTTGGGATAAATCCATAAAAGTTTGGGCTTCAATCATTTCCGCTTCGATATGAGGATTCAAGAGAGCCAAACGATGGGCTTTGGAGACGGCACCGGGACAATGCGGACATGAGAGAGTGACAAAGACTTTGATATTCACGTTTTTATTGATTTTCTGAATTCGCGCTATCGACTCCTTATCGAGTTCAAACTCTCGTCCAGACATATCCAAAATGGCGCTCAAGAAAGAGTTGATTTCATGGCCTGCAGGAATCCCATTGAATTTGATCCCTTTGTAGACTCCATCCTTATCCAAAAGAACAAAACTGGGAGCGAGTGAGACATGATATTGCTTTGCGGTTTGTTGGTCGATTTCTAGGTCTTTTTCAATTAATGTTAATTTGGAACTTAACCCAGTGATTTCTTTTAAGAGCATCTGGGTCATCTGACAGGTTTCACAGGCCTCATTTTTTGTAAATAGTACAAATGTCACAGGATCTTTCATTGATTTCAGAAATTCTTTGATTTGTTCTTGAATTTCGGGGGGTAATAAGGGATTCATTTTTTATTCTCCTTTGTATTGATGAGTGAGATAGTGACTGGCTGAGAGCGCAGCGTTTGCGCCTTCGGCGGCCGAGATGATGATTTGTTTATAAGGTTGATTGGTGACATCACCTGCAGCGAACAGGCCAGGGAGGGATGTCATTTGATGAGCGTCGACAATGATTTCTTGACGCTCATTGAACTGAACAAGGTGCTTTACTAAGTGGCTGTTCGGTTCGGTTCCAATATGAATGAAAAGTCCATCGGTTGCTATAATGCGGGTTTGTTGGATAGGCTTATCCATAACGCGAATTCCCTTCAGATGCGAATCACCGATGACTTCGAGGATTTGAGTGTCGAGATGAACGCTCAGGTTTGGTAACTTATCGAGTTTGTCAAGCAAGATTTTGTCTGCTCGCCATTGGCTGCGATGAACCACGATGATTTCACTTGCATAGGGCACTAGATCTAAGACGGCATCCGCTGCGCTATTCCCTCCACCAGCGACAATCACTCGCTTATCTTTGAAAAATGGCGCATCGCAGATCGTACAATATGAAACCCCTTTATTTGCAAATTCCATTTCTCCTGGAATCTCGAGATGTCGCGGTTTTCCTCCAGTAGCAACCAAGACGGTTTTTGCTTGAATGTCTCGACCTTGTTCGAGATGGATTCGAAAGTTTTCCCCATCTTTTTCCACTTGGATGAC
>JAAYZB010000076.1 GCA_012515085.1 Acholeplasmataceae bacterium | reverse complement strand
GTTGTCAAATGGCTTCAATGAGAGAGGGTTCGTCGATTGCGGCACTATTCACTTTGGAAGAAACCGGATACACGCTCATTTTTTTAGGATCATAAGGTTTTAAAAGCGAGGACAATAAAACCGGATCGATCGTGTGCGGATCGAGCCAGAAATTTTCCGCGGTCTTGGTCAGGATGACGGGCATCCGATCATGGATTGGTTGGACCAACTCGTTGGCCGATGTCGTGACGATGGCACAAGTATGGACTTTGTCACCGCGATCATTTTGGGTCGTGCTCCAGATACCTGCAAACGGAAAAAGCGGTCGATCGAGGATGGTAAATCGATGTGGTTTTTTTCCTTCAGGCGTTTTCTTCCATTCATAAAAACCATTCGCTAGAATCACACAGCGTTTTTTTATGAGTGCGTGTCGAAACCCGGGTTTTTCTGCCAAGGTTTCCGCCTTGGCGTTGATTAAGGAAAAATTAGCGGATGTTTGTTGGGAGAAGACAGGAATATAACCCCATTTTAATAGCCCCGCCCGATGCTTTTCTCCGTCGCCGAGAACGGCGACAACCATTTGGCCCGGAGCCACATTGTATCGGGGAAGTCCAATGTCGAAATTGGTTGCGCCGATTTGGTAATCATGATTCAGGATCATGTCCAGCTCGGCTTTGGTGATGCAAATGGTAAACCGTCCACACATGGTTTTTTCGCCCCCCACTCGATTTTATTATAGCATATCCATTGAGACACTGGGAACGATGTCTCAATTCTTGATAATATTCCAGCAAAACGTCTTTGACGGTGGGAAAAATATGTTATAATGATATACTAAATTATTGGTGGAGGGACTATGACTCAGGATATATTGAACTTAATCGAACAGTCTGAACAAATCGTCATCATCCGCCATAAACATCCCGATTATGATGCTTATGGAGCCCAATTTGGACTTGGCAACGCCTTGAAAGCTTATTTCCCAACAAAGGCGATTTTTCTTGCGGGCGATGAGAATAATTTGAATCAATTTGGACCGATGGATATTGTGGACGAAAAACTCATTGGCGATTCCTTGTTGATCATCTTGGACACCTCGGTGAAACAGATGTTGGCGGAAGCGATCGCATGCCAAGGAAAAGAGACGATCATCATCGACCATCACCAAAACGCGCCGGATATCCCCTACACTTTTTATTGGCAGGATACAAGCGCGTCTTCCACCGCCGAGATGGTCGCAAGCTTCCTTTTGGATGCGGGCATTCCGATATTGGCCGATGCGGCTACGCCGCTATATATGGGACTGGTTGGCGATACGGGACGGTTCTTGTTTTCTAATGTAAGTCCCAAGACCTTTCAAATTGCCGCAATACTACTCGAATCCGGCATCGATCTATCGACCATTTATCAATCGATGTATCAGGAATCTTTATCGCAAAAGTTGGCAAAAGCCGACTATTTGTCACAACTGGAAATGACCAAGCATCAAGTCGGCTACCGAAAAATCACGGAGGAGTATTTGGTTAAACACGAGCTGGATCCTTATACCGCGAGTCGATTGCTGGCGAATCAGTTATCCGGGATCCGGGAGATCCCGATCTGGGCTAATTTCACGGAAGCTAGGAAAGACGATGTGATTCTTTGCGAACTTCGGTCTCGAGAGATCCCGATTGTCGAAGTTGCGAAACAATTCGGCGGAGGCGGGCATCTCCTCGCCTGCGGCTGTAGAGTGTCTTCTTGGGAAGAGGTTGACCAAGTATTGAGCGCGTTAGATATCTTATTGGAGGAAAAAAATGGATAAACAATTGATTTTAGACAAAATTATGGAATATCAAACGATTATTATCCACATGCATCAACGGCCGGACGGAGACTGCTATGGTGCGGGTTTTGGCTTGAAAGAGATTTTGAAGGAAAGTTTTCCGGATAAAGAAGTTTACGTGGTCGGCGACACCGCCGAATATGTCAAATTCATCGGGGATGTCGATCGGATTGAAGATTCCAAATATCAAGGTGCTTTGGCAATTGTGGTCGATACCGCCACAAGAGAGCGCGTGGCGGATCAGCGCTTCGCAAAAGCAGCTTATGTGATCAAGATCGACCACCATTTGCCGATTGATGCTTACGGCGATTATCAATACGTTGATACCTCGCGTCCGGCGACATCGCAAATCATTTTGGAATTCTATCTGGAATTCTATCAACTACTCAAATTGAACATGAACGCGGCCAAAGCGCTGTATACCGGAATCGTGACCGATACCGGTCGATTCAAATATCGTTCTGTCACCGCGGATACGTTCAAAGCGGTAGCTCATCTATTGGAATACGGGTTGGATTTTTCGGAGGTCTTGTCAACGTTGGATGTGAAAACGGAAAATCTGATGCGGCTTCAAGGATATGTGTTGCAACACTTTGAAAAGACGCCAAACGGTGTGGCTTTTATCAAGATGAAACCCGATATCATTCAGAAGTATGGAGTGAGCTTGGAAGAAGCAACTTC
>JAAYZB010000009.1 GCA_012515085.1 Acholeplasmataceae bacterium | reverse complement strand
TAAAAGATGCAGGCATTCCGTTTTCTTCAATAAAGCAACGTCCTTTACGGAAATTCCCGCAAGCCATCCAGTTATTGGCTTTATTGGAAAAGCCAATGACAGCTGACGAGGTCACTGATTTTTTGCTTCGTCTAAAAACCATTCATCCGCAAGAGGTCTTGGTTAAAAAAACGATTCTTCAATTGATCAATCGCCATTCCTTGTCGGTATTGCTTCAACACCGCGACTTATTCTCTTATTGTCTAAAAAATGCCAGTGTCGCTCCAATCAACTATCAAGGAGCAATTCAATCGCTCCCGCTATCTGAACTTTATCCCGACGATGAACTTTATTACCTTATTCTGAACAGCCATGACTCGGCTTTGCCCGTAAAAAAAATAGACGGTGATTACTTATCCGATCAGGACAAAATGAAGTTGGGGTCAGAGACTTCCGTTGAGTATAATCTCCGAATGGAATCGCAATTAGCTAATATCCTTTCCCGACTTAAAAATGTGGTTCTGTTTTACGCGAAAAAAGAAGCCGGCAGCGACAATCATTTCCCCAAATTAGTCGTTGACTGTGAAATTCAAGAACAATTGATCAATCCAGATCACAACCGGCTGTATGCATCTTTTGAAATGGATCGCTTAACGTATGCAAAAATGCGATATGATCAGAAAACATATGGCATTGTTCATCCGGATTTTCCGCATTATTCTGCCACGTTTTCAAATCGCTTGATGCAATCGGATTTTCAGTTCACAGGATTGAGTCAATCAACAATCGCAAAAATTTGTTCTCGGGGGATCGTCTTATCCGCGACCAATTTGGAACGTTTCCACAGTTGTCCGTTTCAATATCTTGTGACAGATATTTTAAAAGTGGGAGCGAAGGAAGCTTCTTTGCCGCTTTTCTTTGGTAATATCGCCCATGAAATCTTAAAAAACAAAAGAACGGTTGACTTGAAAACTTTGGATGAACTATCTCAACTCTTTAGCCGTAACTATCCTCCGGACTTCGCGATGAGAAAGCCACTTTTTTTACGAGCTTTTCTTGAGCAAATCAAAACGACTTTAAACTATCTAGAAGAATATGATCGCCAAAGTCGATTTGCCATATATGCATCCGAATCGGAGTTTTCATATCCATATCCTGGGGGAAACATTCGGATCAAGGGAAAAATCGACCAGATTCGGACGTGGCAACAAGATGATGAAATTCGAGTGATCGTCATTGACTTCAAAACCGGGAACAAACAGTTTGGTGAAGAAGACTTTTTGCAGGGAATGGATATCCAACTCCCGTTTTATCTGCACTTGATCAAAGCAAACGGGAAAACTCGTGCGTTCATTCCTTGCGGGTTTTATTATCAACGTTTGTTACCGGGCCACTATGCGCACAACAAAAAAGAAGATCCTATAAAAAAGCAGTTGGCTCTAAATGGAAAAACCCTCAATGATCCAGTCGTTTTCAGCGCCCTTGGTGGCGATGAAAACTGGATTAAGCGCTGCAAGAAAAAAAGCGATGGAACTTTAAAAGCGAGTAAACAGGTTATCCAAGCGGACGAACTTGTCGCTATGATCGATCATATCGACAAATTGATAGAGGACGCCGTTAACGGGATTAAGGTTGGATTTTATCCAATAAAACCCGTGCCTCCACTCCCAAATCAAACGTTGTCTCTAAGTTGTCAATATTGTCCATATATGGGTGTATGCCATCTTCCTCTTTCAAGAAATGATTCCGATGAGGCAATCGACGAGGAGGTGGATTTATCAAATGAGTAAATTGTCCTTCACTTTAGCTCAAGAACAGGCGATCCATCAATCCGGCACGAATTTGTTGGTTGCGGCCGGAGCCGGGTCAGGAAAAACTCGGGTTTTGACCGAGCGTGTCGTGCTGAGACTCACAGAAGGCGTTTCGATCACACGTTTAGTTGTTCTTACATTTACGAATGCGGCAGCCGATGAGATGAAACAGCGAATCAAGGAAAAAATCGCTAAAATTCCCCAACTTTCTCTGGAGCTGCGGCAAATAGACACAGCAATGATTTCCACATTTGATGCATTTGCTCTTAGAATGGTCAAGCAATATCATTATTTGCTCGGACTGGACAAGGAAATCGATGTCGTGGATAACGTCATTTTAGCCGATCTCAAACAACGTTGTTTAAAGGATACCTTGGATCGGCATTATGCCTTGGATGATCCGTTGTTTTCGAAGGTTGCGATCCAGCTATTTGATCGTGGTGATAGACTGCTTCAGGAGGGGGTCATCGTCCTTGCGGATGGATTGGAAATGATTGCCAATCAACAAACCTATTTGGATGAGATGATTCATTTGACCAATGACCGAGAGAAGAATCAACTGATCGACGCTTTTTATAAACTCTGTCAAGAGCACCTCCATGACATCCGTTCACTGGTTCAAGAAACACTTGAAGAAGCAAACCAAATCGATCATGAAAAGGTACAGCGCTTTTCCGAACAGATAACTTGTCAATACGATCCATTGTTTTCGGCTATGACGCTTGATGAACTCATGGTCCATCTTTCCAAATGGAAAAATCCGATTTTTCCCCGCGCATCCGACTTTCTGCCAGCCGAAGAACTGGAAATTCTGAAAGCTCGATATGAACAAACAAAGGAGCGGCTTAATGACTTAAGAACACTTTTCAAAACACTGATGTGCGATTCCGTGTCAGAGATGAAAGCTGATCTGTCACGACTCACCGACACGATTCAAGTTGTCGTCGCTATTACCCGTGATTACTTGTCACTCTTGGAACAAAGAAAACGAGAACAAAGTCTTTTCCATTTTACGGACATCATGCATCTCGCTATTCGTCTTTTTCAAAACCATCCTGCTTTACTAAGAGAGTTCCGAACCCAGATTGTCGAAGTGATGGTGGATGAATACCAAGACACCAACGATTTGCAAGAATATTTGTTGGAAATGATTGCGGATAACAACCTGTTTGCGGTCGGTGACATCAAACAATCCATTTATGGTTTTCGTAACGCCAATCCGCAAAACTTTTTGAAGAAGTATCAAGACTATTGTCAGAATATTCATGGTGAAGCCATCAGTTTGACTGACAATTTTCGCTCACGAAAAGAAGTGATCGATGCCGTCAATTGGGTTTTTTCTCAAGTAATGGATGCGGAGATCGGTGGAATTGATTACCATGACGATCAACGATTGGTTGCCAGCAACACTTCCTATGAGACCTACTTTAATGCCAATCAATCCGCAACCCCCGATATTTTACTCTATGAGCGGACTGATCAAGAACCTCTTTGTGCTTCCGAAAGATTGGAAGCGGAAGCCTTGGCAATCAAAAATGATATCATCCACAAAATCAATACGAAATATCAAGTCTATGACCCACAATTAAAAGTGCTTCGGACAGTCCACTTCTCTGATTTTGCTATCATTGTTGATCGCAAAACAAATTTCCCAATTTTCCAACAAGCTCTTGTATCTGGAAAAATCCCTGTTTTAGCACGGACGGAAACGCCGTTCTCGGCATCGGAAGAAATCGTGTTCCTCATTCAATTTTGCACCTTGCTTAAAGATATGTATAACCAAAACATCTCGGACAACTTTCGTCAAAGCTTGATAGGCATTTCTCGGTCGTTTGTCTATCAAATTCCTGATGATAACATTGTCAATTTGTTTCTTGATGTGCCATTTCAAGATTTTTCCGAGACTACCTATTTGACCTCAATTCCGGAATTTATACCGATTTTTACAGACCTAGAAGCGATCCTCCCCTTCCTTGACCAACTCCCTTTAACGGATATTATCCAACACATTTATCAGCAAACTCATCTGACAAGCAAAATTGCCTTTTTGGATAATCCGGAAATGCGAGAACAGAAATTGGATTATCTTTATCAAAAGGTCGGAATGCTCCCACAGATGGATTTTTTCGGTTTCTGCGACTATTTTGAAACGATATCATCGCTGGATGACTTGGACGTTGATTATACCGAAACTCTTGAAAAAAACCAAATTGCAGTTCAATTGACAACAATGCACAAATCAAAGGGATTGGAATACGCCATCTGTTATTATCCAGGTTTGACAAAATTTTTCAATTATCGAGAAAACAAACAACATTTCATTTTCAGCAAAAAATATGGTTTTTTCGCCAAGTCATTCCATAACGGGTTTAAAAAAACCCTGTTACATCTGCTCTATGAGAATGATAGTTATCGAGAATATGTGTCCGAACGAATACGTTTGTTATATGTTGCTTTCACCCGGGCAAGAGAAAAGCAAGTGATTCTATTGCCGAAAGACTTGCTTATACATCAGCCAACACCGTTTGAGGAGCCATCGCTCCTCCCATTAAGAGATCGATGTAAAATTCGAAGCTTTAGTCAACTATTATCAAAATTGGCCTTCCCTCTGTCTTGGAGGAAAGAAGCCAATCTCGAAAGTGATCTTGCTCTTGAACAGCCCGTTTCCGAGCAAAAAGAGGTGCCTGCAATTCAATATGAAACGTTTCTGTATCCCGTTTGCGAACAATTAACCGAGTCATATTCAAAATCAGATGAAAGTCTTTGGACAGAATCGGAAAAAGCCGCCATTGAGTATGGCAAGGATTTACACGAAACCTTGCAATATTTCGATTTTCGCCACCCCGAACTAGCACTGGATCAGTTGCCTCCCGAACGGCGAAAGATGATCCAAAATCTCATGAAACAGACTCCGTTTGACGATCTTGAACACAAAACGATACATCAAGAAATGCCTTTCATTTATGAACGCGGTCAAAAAAGGCACCAAGGCGTCATCGATTTGTTGATTATTGGCGAGGATGAGGCTTGGATCATCGACTTCAAATTAAAAAATGTCACCGATACGGCATATGTTCGACAATTAGATGGATATCTTACCTATGTCGAAGAGATGACTGGGAAACCGGTTACCACCTATTTGTATTCGTTGCTTGAACACTCACTCTATCCAATGGGAGGAAATGAAAAATGATGATACTTCCAAAACCGAGAAAAATCATTCCAACTGACGGGGCGTTCTTGGTTCCGTCACTCTGGAAGATTGCCTTAATAGAAAACGACAATCTTTCAAATGTTGTTCTTGATATCTTGTTTGATTGGCAGAAGGCATCTTTATCGGAAGCCAATCTCATTCTCGGCATTTCTAGAACCATTCTTCCTATAGAAGGGTATCGACTCTCCATTTCACCAACAAAAATCATCGTTGAAGGTGCGGATCGATTGGGTGTATTGCATGGTCTTGCCACGCTAAAACAACTCGATTGCCACCCAACGATTGATTGTCAGATCATATTCGACGATCCGGAATTACCTGTGAGAGGATTTTTGCTCGATATCAGCCGAGATATGATCCCCACATTAAGATCGCTCAAACAGCTTGTTCGCTGGCTGTGGTTATGCAAAATGAACCATTTGGAATTATATGTGGAAGGTTTTTCCCTGGAACTTCCCTTATTCCCCGATCTCAATGTCGATCATCCGCTGACAATGGCGGAGTATTTGGAATTGGAAAAGTATGCCGAAGTGTTTGGCGTTGATCTTGTCCCCAACATGAATACACTCGGTCACATGACCGAGTGGTTAAAACTGGATAAATATCGTCATCTCGCCGAATGTGAGTCAGGATATTTGCTGTTTGGATATCCGTTTCCTCCATCCACATTGAATCCCACGGATCCTGAAAGTTCTCGATTGGTCAAACAAATGATCACCCCGTTGGTAGAAAAAAGCAAATCCGGTTTTTTCCATTTGAATGCCGATGAGCCTTTTGAACTCTCTCAAGGGAAAAGCAAAGCGGTGTGCGAGAAAAAAGGACTTGGTTGTGTTTACCTAGATTTCCTCTTGCCCTTGTTTGATTGGGTTCAAGCCCACGGGAAGCAACCGATTATTTGGGGGGATGTTCTGGCCAACCATCCCGAAGTTCTTTCCCGTTTTCCTCAATCGGTGATCGTCACGGATTGGGGCTATGATTATGATCATGACTTTGAGACTCCCGTAGCGCGCTATCAGGCTCATCATATTCCTTTTCTCACCGCACCCGGAACATCGTCGTGGAACAGTTTCGCATCACGAAGACACGATATGCTACTATCAACTGTCCATGCCGTGAAAGCAGCTAAAAATCATGATGGGTTGGGTATTTTAATGACTGATTGGGGCGATTTTTCGCATCCGCAACCTTTTGTCGTCAGTTTGCATGGATTGGTATTTGCTGCGGCATGTTCGTGGAGAGAATGTGATGAAACCAATGATTTTTCTGACTGGATGGATCAATATATTTTCATTGAGGAAGAGAAGAAAGGCATTGCGGAAATTCTTAAAAATTTAGCGAATTATTCTCTTCTCGAACCCGTACTGATGTCCAACCAAACACTTCTATTCGCCAGTTGGATGTATGTCGATAACGATCCCACGCATCCGCTTGCTTTAAAAGCTCAAGTTTGGAAAGATGCACTTACCAAGCACCCCCTTTATCCGCCTTATTCCACACAAATTCAAACCTTGATCACGGACACCCGAGCGCAATTATCGGGACGTTCTTCGTTGGTGTCAAAAGAGATCAACGCGGTTTTGAATTTGATGGAATTGTCACTAATTTTGAATGAAATGGTCAACCAAGCCATCGATCGTCGAGAACAGGCAAATACTCTCATTCAAGAACTTCTCTTAGATAGCGACACTCTTTGGCTTCATCGAAACAAGCCTCATGGACTTGCAAAAGCGACTTATCGTTTAAAAGTCTTGTCAGAGTTCCTTCAAAATCGAGACTTGATATGATATAATCTTGCTCAGGGGAGAATGATTTATGGATACGAACTTTTTGTTGAGTGAAGCAAAAAAAGCCTATGATATGCGCCAATATCCGAAGGCCTATCCGCTGTTTGCCAAATTGGCGAAAAAAGGTCTCGTTGAAGCCAATCATTATCTCGGCTTGATGAATTTTTATGGACAAGCCATCTCGAAAAATGAGGACGTTGCTTTCCGCTTTTTCAGTAAAGCCGCAAGAGAGCTTTTCTCGGATTCTATCGCCATGCTTGGTCGTTGTTATGAAGAAGGCCGCGGAACCAATCAAGATTATAAACAGGCGTATGAGTATTATGTGGCTGCCGCCACTCAAGGAAACGCCGAAGGCATGATCCGACAGGCAAAATTCCATGAGCAAGGACTTTTCGTCCCGAAAGACATGACCAAAGCAATCCAACTGTATGTCGACTTGGCGAAAAAAGATAATCCTTATGCCATGTATAAAATCGGCATGGCCTATTTTCATGGAGAAGGCGTCAAGAAAAGTCTTGAATCCGCATATGCTTGGTTGAATAAAGCTCTTTCCAAAGGCTCGATCGATGCCATGAATCATTTTCGCTTTTTAGGAACTAAAAGTGCGACCGATTTGCGGACCTCCACAGCTATCTTGACCCATGGAAAGGATTTATTCGCCTCGGAATCTCCCGAATCGGCCATTATCTATTTTGAAATTGCCGCCCGCGAAGGCTTGACAGAAGCCTATCGCTATTTGCGTGATGCCTATGATCAAGGAAAAGGAGTCAAACAATCTCCAGAGAAGGCGTTTCAAATGGCTTTGGCTGGTGCGATGAAAGAAGATGATGAGCAAATGCGAATCTTGGCAAAAAAATATGAGATGGGTCATGGCGTTCCTTCATCCTTTCTGAAAGCAGCGGAATGGTTAGAAAAAGCCTCAAAACTCGGAAATTCAGCCGCAAGGACTGAACTGCTCGGCTTGAGGGGGTTTATTGATGAATAACCCTCTCAACCCGAAAGCGTTGAATGATTTGGGAGACAAGTATTTTTATGGCATCGATTCGCCCAAAAACATTGAACTCGCTTTTACTTATTATAAGCAAGCTGCTGATCAAGGCAATCCGGTAGGCTTATATCATGTCGGTGAATATTTTCTCGTAAAACAAGAGTATCGTCATGCAATAGAATATTTACATAAAGCCATGGCCAGTGGCTATTCAAAAGCGTTTTTGACACTTTCAGAAATGACCCTTCATGGTCAAGGCATGCGAAAAAGCAAAAAGAAAGCGTTCAAATACACAGCGAATGGTGCCAAGTTAGGTGATATCGATGCCATCAACCAATTAGGACGTTTTTATTTAAACGGAATCGGTTGTTCGAAAGATTTCAAGAAGGCTTGGGAAACTTATCAGTTTTCCGCCGATAAGAATGATCCAGAGGGGATGTTCCAGTTTGGCAGATTGCACTTGGAGTCTGCGAGCGGAAAGAAGAATCCAGGAAAGGCCATTCATTGGTTGGACAAATCTGCGTTGTCTGGACACCGAGACGCAATCCTTCAAATGCGGGAAATATATCAAAAACCACATGCGTTTTTCAAAAAACGATCTTTAACTTTTTTGAAGGAAATGATTTTTTATTACGACGAGTTATTGGCTAAAACCGGTGCTATCGATGCTTGTGAGCGAGTAGCGATTGCTTATTTGGAGGGGGGATGCCCCACCAAACAAAACTCGGAAAAAGCCGCAGAATATCTAAAAACTCTTTTAAAAGCAGACAACACCATCGGTCATTATGGCATCGGATACTCTGCCATGATGGGACTTGGAGAGCCTAAAAACCCGCTCAAAGCCATCCAGCATTTAGAAATCGCCGCTAAACGCGGCATGGAACAAGCGATGATCAAACTCGGTGACTTATATCGTCTTGGCATCCAGCAACCAGCGGATTCGGAAATGGCGAAAAAGTGGTATTACGAGGCAGCCAAAAAGAACGCTCCCGAAGCCTTGGTGAATTTGGGTTTGTTACATTATCGCAACCAAATTGCCAATGCCAGCGGTGAGTTGGCTTTCCAATATTTTGAAAACGCGGCTAAAAAAGGCAATCATGCCGCCCATTATTGGTTGGGCATCCTTCATGAACGGGGAATCGGTCGTCCGGTCGATCTGTCATTAGCAGAAAAATCTTATCAAAAAGCCTTGGCGGGAGGAGTGAGCGGCGCGTATTACAAATATGC
>JAAYZB010000075.1 GCA_012515085.1 Acholeplasmataceae bacterium | reverse complement strand
CTTTCTTATTAGTCGTTAAAAAATAGCTGCTGGTACGTCTCGCTTTAGATATGTTGGACGCTGTCACGAATGATCAATTCCCCTGGAAGTCGGATTGATTGAGCGATGAATGGCGTTTTAATCATCGCCATTAACAATTCGCAACATTTATTTGCCATATCTTTGATTGGCTGAGAGATGGTTGTCAGTCGACAACCCAGTAATGCGGAAAATAAAAGATCATCAAAGCCTACCAGACTGATATCTTCGGGGACTCGGACACCCTTTGCTCGCAGTGCTTCCATGACGCCATAAGCGAGCAAGTCGTCAAAGGCAAATATCGCTGTCACCTTATTATCAAATCTGCTTGCCGCAAGCCTGCCTGATTCTACCGAAAAGGTGGTGGTGATCAACTGATGTTGATCCAATTTGAGACCCACTTCTGAAAGTGCCTCTCTAACCCCCATCAACCGCTCCCGACTGCTGCTTAAACTCAGCAGTCCCGAGATCACGCCAATTTGCTTGTGGCCATTTCTCAGCAAGTAGCGGATCACCTTTGCTCCGCAAGCTTGATTGTCAACGGACACGACCGTTTTGCCGGGGATACCGCAGCGATCAAAGAATACATGGGGAATCGAGATTTGGTGGAGAAGTTCCACGATTTTTTGTTGGTTCGATTCGAGAAATGATTCCGCCGACAAAGCCAAAATCAGACCGTCGACCTGGCGACTAGCCAGAAGCTCAATCGATTGATAATCTTTGTCAAATCGCTCTTCGGAATCGCACAGTAGCGAGACATAGCCATGTCTCGTCAATTCAGACTGAAGATAATGGACCGACTGAGCAAAAAAGGCATTGGTGATATCCGGAATGATGATTCCAATTGTCTTAGTTTTTTTTGTCGCAAGTGACAAAGCGATCGAATTGGGACGATAGTGAAGCTTTCGTGCTTTTTCCCAGATCCGCTCTTTGGTGGATTCGGGTATCTGACAGATTTTCCCATTTAAGACCAGCGACACTGCCGTCACGGATACATTAGCGGCTTCTGCGACGTGCTTCAACGTAATTATTTTTTGTTTCATTCTTTCCCCTCGACAGCGGTCACTTCGGCTTCTGTGGGGATTGCCTTTTGCGCGCCTTGGCGCGACAAGGTGATCGATGCAGCTTTTGCTGCATAGCGCATCGCATCCTCTTCAAGCCAGCCGCTCGCCAATTTGGCGGCGAATGCGCCAATGAAGGTATCTCCCGCTGCCGTCGTGTCCACGACATTGATCGGATAAATCCCCATTCGAACTTCCTTTTCCCCAAAAAGCCAAGAACCGGACTCTCCCAAGGTAATGAGCACGTTCTTAACACCCTTTTTCAACAAATGGAAGGCACAGGCACGGATCGAATCCTCTTGAATAGGATAAATTCCCGTATAAAAAGCAGCTTCGGTTTGGTTAGGAAGTAAATAATCCACATTGGGAAAGACGGAATCCGGCAAAGCAAGAGCCGGAGCCGGATTCAAAAAGGTGGTCATCCGCTTCTTCTTGGCGCATTCAAGCGCATAGCAAACCATTTCGAGTGGAATTTCGAGTTGTGTCAACAAAATATCGCCGGGAAGAGCCGCTTCAAGCGCTTGGTCAATCAACGCCTTCGTCACTTGGCCGTTTGCCCCCGGATCAATTAGAATGCGGTTGTTGTTTCCTTCGATGATGATGATTGCCAAGCCGCTGGAGATGTCTGGAATCATCGTCACATTCTGCATATCCACCCCAGCAGATATGAAGGCCTCTCGTAAATCCTGTCCGAATTCACCGCCTATACACCCGACCATGACAGCTTTCCCACCGCTTTTTTGAACAGCGACCGCCTGATTGGCACCCTTTCCTCCGGGAGTGGCGAGGAAATGCGACCCCAGTCGTGTTTCTCCTATTTGCGGCATTTTATCTATTTGTATCGACAGATCCATGTTAATGCTTCCAATAACATAAAGTGTCATCCCATCACACTCTCCAGTCCCAAGGTAAACCGTTTTACTAGAATATTATCACAGTAAATTACGTCGGTCAATGGGTGGAGTGATTTCCAGATGAAACAAAAAAAGTCGCCGAAATCAAGGCGACGGGATTTTGAAAAAAATTATGACTCACTGAATAGTTGTCGTTCCAATTCTAAGGGTTCTAAGACGTGTCCTTCATGATAAACGCGCATGTTTCCACCGGAAATCTCATCGATCAAGACAATTTTCTGATCCGATCCGACCCGACCAAATTCCAATTTGATATCATATAACTCCAGATTTCTTTTTTTCAGTTCATCACGAATAATCCCTGAGATTTTCTGTGTCAATTGTTTGAGTATCTGATATTCGGCTTTTGAAAGAATGCCCAACAGCTCTAAAGCATCTTCGGTAATCGGAGGATCATTACGATCATCATCTTTGAGAGTTACTTCCACGAATGCCGGTAATTTCGCTCCGGATTCGATATATTGACCATATCGCTTCAAAAAACTTCCAACAGCGCGATATCGGCATATGACTTCAAGCCCTTTGCCAAACAGCGTTGCTTTTTTGGCGATCATCGTTACCTTGTTCAAATCGGACTCAATAAAATGGGTTGGAATTTGGGCGTTGTTCAACAAATTAAAAAAGAAAGTAGTCAACTTCAATCCCGCTTTACCGACTCCGGGAATCGACAGTCCCACGGTGTTCGCACCCGGGTCAAACTTCCCGTTTTCTCCAGTCGCATCGTCTTTAAACTGTAACAACACCCGATTTTCATCCAGTTCAAAAACATCTTTAGTCTTGCCGGAATACACTAATTTCATAATAGCCTTTCCCCCGTTATTAAGACATTTGGATTGCCAATCCATGCATCTTCTTCATCTTATCACAACCCCACTTGGCAAATCCAGTCAGAAATTGTTTTCAAGTCTATAAAAACGCTCACATTGTTTCTAGTAAAGAAAAACGCACACTCGATCCTTGTGATCGGGTATGTGCGTTTTTCAATTAATCAATATTCGCGTTGGTTATTGGGCAATTTCCATGAACTGACCCAAAACAGCAAACACGATTGTGTCCATCCATGCATAATAGACGGTCAACACACCATACATGCCGTCATATTCGGCTGCGCAATGGATATAATTCAGTCCATCAAAAAGATAGGTGCTTTGCGAATGAAGCGTGAAGCGCTGTCCTTCCGAAGTCGTGATATAGTATCCAGTAATGCCAGTTTCAGGATTGGTGATGCTGGAAATCGTACCAGTAATGGTATATAGTTTTGAATAAACAAGGGTGCCATTTTGAAAATCATTCATAATGTCTTCTGCCCCGCTATAATCGGCAGTTCCATCTCCTGGCATCACCAAGGTATAAGCGGATAGAT
>JAAYZB010000008.1 GCA_012515085.1 Acholeplasmataceae bacterium | reverse complement strand
TCCGCCATAGTTTATTGACAAAGTGACCGCAAGGATATATAATTACTCCGTAAATAGCAAAACTAGCGAAAGTTAGTGACGCAAAGCTATAGGGCCTTCGATATGATGGTAGCCAGTTGCCGTTGTCAGTATTGACGAGGGCGCTTTTTTATTTCTCAGGGAGAAGTAAGGACGCGACGACTCGTCCGACAATGGCGTTTTTATTACCTTGAAAATTAGATTGAGATCAAATGTTTCAACCCACCTGATTGATCAAATCTCAGGAAAGTGGTGGATTTTGTGGCAGAACGTAAACTTCGAAGAAAAATGTTTCTGTCCTTGGCGGTGCTTCTCTTTTCACTGTCGCTTTTTGTGTTTTCGAGTTTCGCTTGGTTCACCGGGAAGTTTGAAGCATGGATCAATGCGGAAGTCGGGTTTGTCGAAGTGGAAATGGAAGCCTTCTTTGATGACGGAGTCGGGGACCCGATTCCGGCGCAGGAAGTTGAAACCATCAACGGTATCAAAAAACCCGGCGTATATGAAATCAATATTATCTCCAATCAGAGCGATGACTTCTTTGAACATTTCCGGCTTTATTTCAATGTGAAGAGTAATATTGATACGTATTTTCGCGTGAAGATATACGAACAACTGACATTAAAAGTCGAAAACTATGATGGAACCATCACTGAATTATCCGTTTTGATCGATGGGTATATGCCATTTTACTATGAAACCGAAAATTGGTATTATGATAATCGCAACACGGATGATTATATCTATTATACTGAGAAAGTTCAGCGGGGAAGTGGGGGAGAACCAACTCCCATCGGGATGATTACCGCGTATTTTCCGGAAGAGGACTTTTCAGTATATGCAATCGGATATTCATTACAATTAGCCATATCGATTGAAGCCGTACAAGCTGAGGGGGGTCCCGAGGAAAACTGGGGTTTGACTGAGACTCCTTGGGGAACATCTTGGTAAAGAAGGAGGATTGACCATGGTTCAAATCACGATGAAACAATTGAATCGTCAACGATTATTGGTTTTTGCCCTGCTTTTGGCAGTCCTTTTTTCAGTGTCTTCTTTGTTTGTCAAAGTCTCTCAAGCGTTTCCAGGGGAATCCTTGCCTGAGGGGGTTTCTTATTATGATGGAACGAACGAGTGGGAAGAACCCCTGACGCCCAAATACACCAGTTCTAATTATCTTACATATTCCGAATTGAGAGATACCGATTGTAAATATTCATCCACTTTGGGAGCGTGTGAATTAAGCGTTTATGGCGAGGATGGCGAAGGGGGCGAAAACGATAAAATCATTCGTTTTGATACCGCAGAGGAGTTGTATCGTTTTTCGCTAGATGTCTCTTTTGAGCAAGTATATATTTCTGCTGATCCCACTGAAAATTATCCGCTGTCCGAAGCCAAAAAGAGTTTTCTATTGGGCCTTGATTATGTTTTAGGAAACAACATCGATTACTCGGTGCTCGGTGGCGCCAAGCGGTTTATTCCGATCGGTTATTCTTTCATCGATCATTTGAGCAATTCCTATACGAATCTCTTTAATGGAACCTTTGATGGCCAAGGTTTCGCCATCGCCAATCTTTATGTTGCGGACTATGATTATCTTGTTTACGAGGATCATATCGATGAATCAACCGTCGTCGATGTCGCGCTATCCTCCTATTACACGATGTTTACCGTTAATAACGGCACCCTGCAAAATATTGGCTTGATCAATCCAACGTTTGAACTTTTGAATCTTCATCGCGATATAACCTATGTTTCCAATCTGGTGGGCTTGAACAACGGTGTTGTCGATCACGTATTTGTGACGGATCTTCGCGAAGAAGTGACGGATGCCGGCATTCGGTATCAAGTAGGTTCTTACGACGCAGATTTTCAGGCCGCAGGCGTTGTCCATACCAATGCCAGTGGTGCGACATTCAAAGATTCCTATTATGCGTCAAAAGTGGTGATGAATGCTGCTTATATCAATAAATTCGATCCCGAGCCGTTGGTGTATACCAATAACGGCACCACTGCTCATCTTGTGTTTGATGACACGCTCTATTTGGAAGAAGTGGTGGTCGGCGTTTCGACCTATACGGTTCCACCAGCGGATTTAACCTATCAAACAGCTGAAACCACGACAACGTTGAAATCGTCTGCGTCCAGTTTGAATCAAGAAACAAATCATTGGTTTTTTTATCCTTCCGATGGATATCCGCTGGCCATGGGACTGGAATATGATGATACCGTGGCCAAATATTTGATTTCTACTCCTTTGGAGCTCGCCTTTTTCTCGCGATTGATCGCTTTTACATCCGTGAATCTCGAGACGGATGGGTTGCATTACAATTACTCGAACTATCTCTTGACAGAAGATATCGACATGGGCTCTCTTTCATCCGGATCGTATCAAACGCCAAGTGTCACCTTTTACGGATCGCTATCGGGTTTGAACCCGGAAGGGTCGACGCTTGCGGATAACTTTTATATCCATCATCTGACTTTCAATACCGGAATTATTCGCAGCAGTCTCTTTTACATCGGGCTTTTCAGTGTATTAGGCAGCGGAAGCCAAGTTGATAATCTGAATATGTCGGATACCGTGATCGATATTTCGGGGACCGAATCCTATTACAGCTGGATTTTTTATGCCGGTTCTTTGTCCGGTAGGTTGACCGGAGGGACAGTTCAGGATGTTCTTGTGGATGTCCAAATGGATCTCGGCGAGGAAGCGATTGGCGAATTACACTGTGGGGGATTGATCGGTCAGGCGACCGGAATCATTGAACGCGTTTCCATTTCCGGATCGATCGATGCCGGAAATCATGTCTACCAATCATCCTATAGCATTCGTCCGTACTACCGGGTGGGTGGCATCATCGGTTCAACCGGAAGCGCGGAATTGCAGTTGCGTGATGTGGTGAACAATGCATCGTTGACCGGTTATTCGACGGCGTCTGCTTTTACGCTCGCCACCGGAGCCACCGGAATCGATGTCAAGTTAGGCGGGGTGATTGGGTATATCCACAATACGGCCGTCATCAATCATCAATTGGTCGGAGTATCCAATAAAGGCACGATTTATGTGGGGAGTGTTGCAGATACCGTCCAAATCCCTGCAATCCAAAAAGTAGGCGGTGTATTTGGCGAATTGGATGGGAATGCTCCAATATTGGAAGAGGACCAAACATATCGGTTTGCTAACCTTTATAATGAGGGTGTGATCGATGCCGAATATGAGCTCGACACCTCGATGATTTACGCAGCGGGGATTGGCATCAACAACGCCAATGAAGCTGTGGAATACGCTCTCCTTTTCAATGAGGGCGGTTTTGATTATGATACATCCGCATTCGACGCTCCGGGAGCAACGGTGGAAATGGAATTTGGCAC
>JAAYZB010000074.1 GCA_012515085.1 Acholeplasmataceae bacterium | reverse complement strand
CGGATTTGATATTATGTTAAATGCCTGCGAAGCGCGGGAGGGTGCAGACTTGTAAGGTTGCTGACACACACATAGGCGTTGTCACGATGTCGTGTGGGAGGTCAGGTAATTTACAACGAGCCCGTATATAAGTCAAATTATATGCTAAATAGGAGGAAGTAACATGGCAACAAACCAAGTAATCCGAATCAGACTCAAATCGTACGATCACCGACTGCTCGATCAATCGGCGAAGAAGATCGTCGACACTGCGAAGAAAACCGGAGCCAATGTGTCCGGTCCGATCCCCCTGCCGACCGAAAAAGAAATTTTCACCATTCTTCGGAGCCCCCATGTCAACAAGGATTCGCGCGAACAATTTGAAAGACGCACGCATAAGCGTCTGATCGACATTGTGAATCCATCGGCGAAAACGATCGATTCTCTGATGCATCTCGACTTGCCCTCGGGCGTCGACATCGTGTTAAAGTAACAAAAATAAAATAGGAGGTCCACTCATGGCAAAAGGTATCTTAGGAAGAAAAGTCGGAATGACACAAGTATTCGATGAGAATGGAAGACTGATTCCAGTCACCGTCATCGAAGTATCACCCAATGTCGTTCTGCAAAAAAAGAATGTCGTGACTGACGGCTATGAAGCGGTTCAACTCGGGTTCATGGACAAACGCGCTAAATTAGCGAACAAACCCGAAACTGCTCATTTTACGAAAGCCAACACGACGCCTAAGCGCTACGTCAAAGAAATCCGTCTTTCCGGAATGTCGGAATACGAGGTCGGCCAAGAGGTCAAATGTGATATATTTGCCGCTGGTGATTATGTAGACGTGACAGGCACATCAAAAGGAAAAGGGTATCAAGGCAACATCAAGCGTCACAATTTTCATACCGCGGCCAATTCGCACGGTTCGAAGTATCACCGCGGCGTCGGCTCGATGGGCGTTATCGCTCCGAACCGAATCCGCAAGGGCAAACCAATGCCCGGAAGAATGGGTCACGAAACCGTGACACTGCAAAACCTGGTTATCGTCCGTTCCGATGTGGAGAATCATCTTCTGCTCGTCAAGGGCAATGTCCCGGGACCAAACAAGTCCTTGGTCATCATCAAGAACGCAGTCAAGAAGCAGAATTAGGCCACGATCGGTGAAAGGAGGAAACATCATGCCAAAATTAGCAGTGTATAACCAACAGGGAGAATCTGTTGGAGAAATTAGCTTGGCGGATTCCGTATTTGGAGTCGAGCCCAATCAACAAGTCATCTATGATGTGGTGAAAGCACAAACCGCTTCCATGCGTCAAGGGACTGCCAAGGTCAAGAACCGTTCAGCAGTATCTGGTGGCGGCAGAAAGCCGTACCGGCAAAAAGGAACGGGTCGCGCCCGCCAAGGATCGATTCGGTCACCTCAATGGGTAGGTGGCGGCGTCGTTTTCGGACCGACCCCACGCAGTTATGATTATAAAGTCAATAAAAAAATCAGACGCTTGGCGTTAAAGATCGTTCTTTCCGACAAAGTCAGGGAAGAAAAAATGATCGTGCTCGATTCGTTGAATCTGGAAACATTCAAAACCAAGGGAATGATCCAGGTGTTGGACAATCTGAAAACATCCGGTAAAACGATCATCGTGCTGGATGAGATGAATGAAAATTGTGACATCGCATCGAGAAATCTACCCAATGTCGTGACCATGGTGTCCGATCACATCAGTGTCTATGACGTGATGAATGCCAGTGTCATCGTCGCGACAGAAAACGCCATCAAGAAAATCGAGGAGGCTTTGAGTTAATCATGGATAAATATCAAGTGATCAAAGGCCCCATCATCTCTGAAAAAACTACCAAAGCGGTTGAAGCTCGCAAGTATACATTCGAAGTCGACCGCAATGCGAACAAAATTGAAATCAAGAACGCCGTTGAAGAGATCTTCAAGGTAAAAGTCACCAAGGTAAACGTCATGAATGGCATTGCCAAAGCCAAGCGCGTTGGCAAGTACTCCGGCTTCAAACCGGCGGTCTCCAAAGCCGTCGTCACGCTCGCCGAAGGCTACAAGATTGACATTTATCAGGCGTAGGCGGGAGGAAACAACTAATGGCTATTATCAAGTATAAACCCCAGACAAACGGTCTCAGGGGAATGACGAAGCTGGACTATCAAGAGATTACCACTTCGGAGCCAGAAAAATCGTTATTGATCACGGCAAAAAAAGAAGCCGGACGCAACAACCAAGGAAAAATCACGGTTCGCCATCAAGGTGGCGGAACAAAGCGGAAATATCGGATCATCGACTTCAAACGGAACAAAGATAACATCCCCGGCAAAGTGGCAACGATCGAATACGATCCGAACCGCAGCGCCAATATTGCACTGATCCATTATGCGGACGGCGAGAAGCGCTACATTCTCGCGCCAAAAGGATTAACTGTCGGCATGACGATTCTTTCCGGAGATGTCGTTGACATCGTCACCGGGAACGCGATGCCGATCAAGAACATCCCGGTCGGTTCCTTCATTCACAATATTGAACTGTATCCAGGCAAGGGCGGACAATTGATTCGTGCCGCCGGTACCAGTGCTCAAATTTTGGGCCGCGAAGACAAATACGTCTTGGTGCGTCTAAAATCCGGAGAAGTCCGTCGGATCTTAGGGGTTTGCCGGGCTACCATCGGTGAAGTCGGCAACGAATTCTATGAACTGGTCAAACTTGGAAAAGCCGGACGCAAACGTCATATGGGTATTCGTCCGACCGTGCGTGGTTCCGTCATGAACCCGGTCGACCATCCTCATGGCGGCGGCGAAGGCAAACAGCCGGTTGGCCATCCTTCACCGCTCACACCCTGGGGAAAAGTCGCCCTAGGCAAAATTACCAGAAAATCCCACAAGGCTAGCGACAAGTTGATCGTTAGACGCCGGAACAAGTAGGAAAGGAGGAACTCACTATGTCACGTTCAGTTAAAAAAGGTCCGTTTTGTGACGACCATTTATTGAAAAAAGTTGAAGAAGCCAACAAGGCCAACTCCAAGAAAGTTATCCAGACCTGGTCGCGTCGTTCCACCATCTTCCCGCAATTTGTCGGGCTCACGATTGGTGTTCATAACGGGAAACAACATATTCCGGTCTATATCACTGAAGATATGGTCGGACACAAGTTGGGCGAGTTTTCTCCCACTAGGACTTTCCGCGGCCATGCCGATAAGAAAGTCCAAAAGAAAGGAGCCTAAGGTGAATAATGATGGATGTTAATGCCAGTGTTTTCTCCCTTCGGATCGCTCCGAGAAAAGTACGTCAAGTCGTGGATCTGATCCGCGATAAAAATGTCGGCGAAGCGTTTGCAATTTTAAGAAGCACGCCGAGAGGCGCCAGCAAGCCAGTCGAAAAACTACTCAAATCGGCAGTTGCAAATGCCGAACACAACAATCAGCTCAACCAAGACAAGCTTTATGTCAAGGAAATCATGGTGGGCGAGGGGAAAACCCTGAAACGCATGCAGCCCCATTCGCAAGGACGGGGATTCTCGATCTTCAAACGCACGAGCCATATTTACATTACCGTGGCGGAAAGGGAATAGGGAGGAATTTTATGGGACAAAAAGTCAGTCCGATCGGACAAAGGATCGGCATCATACTAGACTGGGAGTCGCGTTGGTACGCCGAAAAAAGAGATGTTGCCAATCTGCTCTTAGAAGACATGAAAATCCGGAACCTGTTGAATGACCTGTATAAAAACGCCAGCATTTCGAAAATCGAGATCGAGCGCAGCAAAACCCGGGTGATCATCACCGTCAATACCGCGAAACCCGGTATGGTGATCGGTCGTAACGGCGAGACCAAGAACGCTGTTGTGAGCAAACTGAAACAATTAACGAATAAAGAAGTATTTCTCAATGTGATCGAAATTAAACGTGCCGAACTGGATGCCAAATTAGTGGCCGAAAGCATCGCCAAACAATTGGAGTCCCGGGCATCTTTCCGGAGAGTTCAAAAAGTGGCGATCCAAAGAGCCCTTAAAGCGGGAGCCAAAGGCTGCCGGACACTCATTTCCGGACGACTGGCCGGCGCGGAAATTGCCCGAAGCGAAGGCTACAGCGAAGGAAACGTTCCCTTGCATACCTTAAGAGCCGATATCGACTATGCCCTCGCGGAAGCAAAGACCACGTATGGCAAACTCGGAATCAAAGTTTGGATCTACAAAGGGGAAATACTGCCTGCCAAAAAGGAGGCCAAATAAACCATGTTGATGCCAAAAAGAACGAAATACCGCCGGCCTCATCGTGTCAGTTATGAAGGACACGCCAAAGGCAATGCGGAAGTGGCGTTTGGCGACTACGGGCTAATGGCATTAGAAGGTGCTTGGATAACCGCCAGGCAAATCGAAGCCAGCCGGATCGCGATGACCCGTTATATGAAACGGGAAGGGTCGGTCTGGGTAAAGATTTTCCCGCATTTAGCCAAAACAAAGAAACCGTTGGAAGTCCGGATGGGATCCGGTAAAGGATCGCCGGAAGAATGGGTCGCTGTCGTCAAAGAAGGGTTGGTCATGTTTGAAGTGGCTGGCGTTTCTGAAGAAATGGCGAAAGAAGCCCTGCGTCTCGCCTCACACAAACTGCCGATCAGAACAAAAATCGTGAAGAAAGAGTCGGGTGAAGCCAAATGACGCATGTAAAAGAAATCCGCGAAATGGATAACGACGCGCTTCTGAAAGAAATTGACAATCTGAAAAAAGAAATGTTTGACTTACGGTTCAAGCATGCGACCGGTCAATTAGAAAACACTGCCCGTCTCAGCACGGTCAGAAAGACCATCGCCCGGATGAAAACCATCATGTCCGAGCGGGAAAGTAAATAAGGGAGGGCCATCATGGAGTCGAAAATCAATCGCCGAACGTTCATAGGAAAAGTCGTTTCCGACAAGAACGATAAGACGATCACCGTTTTGGTGACCACATACAAAACGCACCCTTTATATAATAAGCGCGTGATCTCCTCAAAGAAATTCCACGCTCATGACGAAAAGAATGAAGCAAAAATCGGTGACACTGTCAAAATCGTGGAATGCCGTCCATTGTCTCATCTGAAGAGATTCCGTTTGCTCGAGATCATCGAACACAGCGTGGTCTTGTAAGGGAGGATGGACAAGCATGATACAACAAGAGACAAGACTGAAAATCGCCGATAATTCGGGCGCTCGGGAAATCTTGACCATCAAGGTCCTGGGTGGAACCAGCCGCAAGTACGCCAATATTGGCGACATCATTGTGGCCACGGTCAAATCCGCAACCCCCGGCGGTTTAGTAAAGAAAGGCGAGATCGTCAAAGCGGTCATCGTCCGAACAGCCTATGGTCTCCGTCGTTCCGACGGTAGCCATATCAAATTTGATGACAACGCAGCCGTTTTGATCAAAGATGACAAAAGCCCGAGAGGGACTCGCATCTTTGGACCGGTTGCTCGGGAGTTAAGAGATGCCGATTTCTCCAAAATCGTCTCTCTAGCACCCGAAGTACTCTAAGGAGGGGCGACTATATGAAACTAAAAAAAGGCGATAAAGTCGTCATCATCTCCGGACCAGACAAAGGCAAACAAGCCACGATCCGAGCGATCAGTAACAAGAGCGAACGGGTTTTATTAGAAGGCGAAGGCTTGAAGAAAGTCAAAAAACACATCAAACCGAATCAAGCGAATCCGGACGGTGGCATTATCGAACTGGACAAGCCAATCCATGTATCAAACATCATGTTAATGGATCCTAAGGCGAAAAAGCCGACCAAAATTGGCTATAAAACGGTTGTCAAGAAAGTTAAAAAACAAGAAGAAACCAAGAAAGTGCGCTATGCAAAAAAATCTGGGGAAGTCCTGGAGTAAAGGAGGGATAGCATAATATGAACCGCTTAGTAGAAAAATACAAACAAGAAATCGTTCCAGCGCTGACGGCCAAATTTAACTATTCTTCCGTCATGGCTTGCCCGAAGGTCAGTAAGATCGTCTTGAACATCGGCGTGGGCGACGCGGTCGCCAACCCGAAAGTCTTGGATGATGCTGTCAATGAATTGACCCAAATCACCGGTCAAAAACCGGTCATCACCAAAGCCAAACACTCCATCGCGAACTTCAAACTGCGCGAAGG
>JAAYZB010000007.1 GCA_012515085.1 Acholeplasmataceae bacterium | reverse complement strand
TTTGTGAAAGCATTTAACCGCCTTCTTGCCAAAGAAACGGACGATATTTATGAAGAAGTCCGTATTCATCATTCACATGGTCGACCTGTCTGGACTTTTATTCGTGGCTCTTTGAATGACACTCCAACCAACTCGGGACAAGTTATTTTTTCAGGTATTTTACAAGATATTACCGACCATAAAGAGAAAGAGTTGGAGATTTTGCATCTCAGCTATTACGATCATTTGACCGGGTTGTTTAATCGCCGAAAATATGAGGAAATCCTTCAGGAAGTCGATTGTGACAACTGTTTGCCTTTATCCGTCATTATGACCGATGTTGATGCATTGAAGATCACGAATGATGCTTTCGGTCATCAAGCGGGCGACTATTTATTGAAACACATCACCGAGAAGTTATTGTTACACTTTCCCCCCGAGGTCTATATTTCCCGTATAGGCGGTGATGAGTTTGTCATCTTATGGCCAAATATGGCGTTTAATCAAGCCAAAAAGTCCATTGATCAACTCAATGAAAACCTCAAAAAAGAAGTCATCAATGGAATCCCATGTTCGGTTTCTTTTGGTGTTGCCACAAGAACTCTATTGACACAGGACGTTCGTGACGCCATTCGGGATGCGGAAATGATCATGTACAATTCCAAATTGATGAAATCTCGTGATTATCGTTCGGATATCATTGAAAAAGTAAAAATGACTTTCTTTGAGAACCACCCCGAAGAAAGAATTCATGCAAATTTGGTGAAGAAATACTTGTTTCAATTAGGAAATGAATTTCACCTTTCGGAATCTGATCTCAACAGCCTCTTGTTACTGGCGGAAATTCACGATATTGGCAAAATTTCCGTTTCAAGTGAGCTGTTGTTAAAACCGCTACCTCTCGCAGACGATGAAATCAAACAGATACAAAGGCACTCGGAAATTGGATATCGGATCTTGGCCTCTTCCTATGAATATGATAAGATAGCCCTAGACGTACTTGCACATCACGAACGATGGGATGGCAAAGGTTATCCAAAAAAAATCAGTGAAGACGAAATTCCCTGGAAAGCTCGATTTCTATCCATTTGTGAAGCTTTTTCATCAATGATTCAAACGTTCCCTTATCGCCAAGAACTTTCTATACTGGAGGCATCACAAGAAATCATTCGTCATTCCGGTACGCAATTCGATCCGGAAATCGCTCGGGTTTTTATCGAAAAAGTCTTGAAAATCGAGTGGAAGTCAAATTAAATCCAAGCAGAAGACTATTGTAGATGACTTCTCTATGATATAATATTCTTGAATAATAAAGGAGGTATAAAAATGCTCAAAGATACAGTGACCAAACTATTAAACGAACAAATCAATAAAGAAATGTTCTCCGCTTACTTGTATTTGGATATGGCGAATTACTACACCACGCTCAATCTGGACGGCTTTGCCAACTGGTTCAAGATTCAAGCCAAAGAAGAAATGGATCATGCCATGATTTTCATGACATATTTACAAAACAACGATTTTCCAGTTGTTTTGGAGGCAATCGAGAAACCAACACGCCTATACAAAGATCCGCGTCAGCCGTTGGAAGAAGCCTTAAAGCACGAACAATTCGTGACAGCTTCCATCCATGCCATCTACGCGGAAGCCATGGAAGGTAAAGATTATCGAACAATGGAATTTTTGCATTGGTTCATCAAGGAACAAGGCGAAGAAGAAAAGAATGCGACAGATCTCATCGCCAAATATGATCTTGGATATAAGAATCTATTAATGATTGACCACGATCTTGCCAAACGGGAATATCATCCCGCTGACTATGAACTAGATTAATTATAAATCGTTAAACCAGCAAGCCAGTCGGCTTGCTGGTTTTTTCATGCTGTTCGAATAACGAATTCATTATTCACATAATCAAGCTGATACAAAACATGTGGCTTGATTTCTCCGCCGATAATCTTTTTAGCGATATCGGTTTCGATAGTATGTTGTAGGTAACGTTTGAGCGGTCTTGCTCCATACTCGGGATCAAAGGCGTTTTCAATGACAGCCTGATTGACCGCCTCAGTAAAGTCTATCAATAAATTTTGGCTCTTTAGACGGTTCGCCAAATCGTTCAGCATTTTCCTGACAATCAATGTTTGAGTAGGTTTGTCGAGCGGATTGAAGAGGACGATCTCATCTATTCGGTTGACGAATTCAGGTTTGAATGATTGTTTGACCAGCGTCATCACTTTGGCTTTTCCAGATTCGCTGTTATCAGTCAAGAGATCACTTCCAAGATTGGATGTCATAATGATGATGGTATTCTTGAAATCCACTGTTCGTCCTTGATTATCGGTCAAGCGTCCATCATCCAAGATTTGTAACAATAGATTGAATACTTCTGGATGGGCTTTTTCTATCTCATCGAAGAGAACAATAGAATATGGCTTCCGACGAATCGCTTCCGTTAACTGTCCTCCCTCATCATATCCCACATATCCGGGAGGAGCTCCAATCAATCGAGACACTGAGAATGATTCCATATATTCGCTCATGT
>JAAYZB010000073.1 GCA_012515085.1 Acholeplasmataceae bacterium | reverse complement strand
AGTGGAACGTTGCTTTTATAACATCTGGATGCAATTCCGCTGATCGCTTTTCCTTTCAGCGTTTGTTGATCCAGTCGCCCTTCACCCGTGATTACCACATCTGCTTGGGACAAAATTGTATCAAAATTAAGTCGGTTTAAGACTTCCTCAATTCCTAGCGCGACGGTTGTGTTGAAAAAGCATCGGAGGAGAACGCCTGCACCGCCAGCCGCTCCAGCGCCAGCATAGTCGGTTAAAAACTGATATTGCTGCGAAAGCAACCGGGAAAATGCTTGCATATTCTCTTCAAGAAGTATAGTGGCAGTCGAAGGAGCTCCTTTTTGCGCCGCAAAGACATGCGATGCACCACTTAAGCCACAGAGCGGATTGGTCACATCGGTGAAGAGAGTGAAATGGACTTTCAACAAGGCATCTGAGATTTTATTTAAAGCGATGGACTGGATCTGGGATAAGGTGTATCCGTTTGGATGAATCAGCAACCCTTCTTTGGAAAAAAACTCCATTCCCAAAGCTTCTGCCAAGCCACAACCTCCATCATTCGTGGCGCTGCCTCCCAATCCAATCCAGATTTCGTTGGCTCCATGAAGGATGGCATCATGGATCAGTTCACCGACACCAAACGTAGTGGCGAGACCCGGATCATTGTCCACGCTTGCTTGTAGAAGACCAGAAGCCAGCGCCAATTCAATAATCGCGACCCGGTTTGACAGTAAACCATAGGCGCTATTGATTCTGTATCCTTGAGGCCCCTTTACTGTGAGTGGAATTCGTTTCCCAGGGAAAATTTGCAGAAGACAATCCAAAAAACCTTCCCCGCCATCAGAAATCGGTATTGAAACAATTTGACAGCCTGGGTGGTGTTGATGAATGACTTCACTCATGATTGCTGCGACACTCTGACTTGAAAGCGACCCCTTATAAGAGTCTGGGATCAACACCACTTTTTTCATGGCATTTTCCGCTCATTGATTGTTGGCGCAAACGGATGTTTTCCCAAGGCGAGGCTGCGTTTGTTCCAAGGAGATTTCAATAAAGAGGGAGTTTGGCGGATTTGTTCGATCAAATCCCGATAGGTTTCAATCAACGCCTGTTCTTTTTCGTGACACTCGCGGGTGAAGGCGGCCAATTGATTGGAATTGACCGGTGATTGGCGATAGTGGGCTTCTTTTTCGATAAAGGAAGCTTGAAGTTCATTGCGACGGGAAAGGTATGATTCGATATCAATGAGATTGGAATAGATTGCCCGATGGAGCCATTCGCGATCAAGCCAGTATGTGAGACTTTGAAAGCAATCTGTGAATACGGGAGGTTGAACGTCGCCAAAAAAAACGGGAATGTAGAGCCCGAGACAAGGTGAAGAAGATCCGGAAAGCCAAATAGTCATTCGATTGACATCAGATTCCACCAAAAAACTGGCTGTCGTTTGGTCGCCAAGCAAACTTTTATGCATACAGACACTGGATACACTGCCTTTTAAAAATAACTTTGTTCGATTTGATTCTTGGTGTGATGAAAGAAGAGAAATGAAATCTGTGACCGAGTTGGTGTTTTTTAAACGTTCGCAGACTTGAGTCTCTCTTTCCTTGGCGCGAGAAAAGAAGGTGAATACCGGTTCGGATTGGGTTTTGGAAAACCGCATATTGTCAGAAATGTTAGCCAAGGTATAATCATTGCTTAGCGTCAATCGATTGGAAATATTTTCTCTATCATCTACTTTTTTTGCTACCCAGTGATTTCCGCTGGTCTCCAAGAGATAGGCTTCTTTCTGATCGGCAACCAGAAAAGAGTTGTCATAATAAAAAGCTTTGTCAAACCCAGAGTTGCCACCCTGTCCGTATTTTTCCAAATAATGGATGATGATGTCGACACCTTTTCGAGACGAATCCGCTTCCTCCAAAGCTAACCGCAATAAATCCATTCCTAAAAGTTTGGGAGTCTTCTTGCCCTTGCTCTTGGTGAAGACTGCTTCGTTACCAATCATTACACCCGCATCATTGATGCCCATCTCCGCTCCCCAAATCCAAGATGGTTTTACAAGGAGCACGGCTCTTGCATCCGCTTGAGCAATCACGGAACGATAAGTGCATTCGACCTCGTTCGCTGGCTCTCGGCGATGGGCGGGAATGAAGAGAATGAGATTAGGTTCATTGGGACTTCGATCGCTATTTTTACCAAAAAATAGCCGATTTGTGTCATATTTGACAAATGTATCACACATGAAAATTCCTTCCTTTCAGATCACATTCAGTTTAATATTCGCGGAGGTAATTGTCAATGTGAACAGCCATTTTTAAGTGAATATGACCAACTGAAAACACTTGATAACAAAAATAAAAAATATATCAATATTTACTTGACAACAAATACAATGTAATGTATAGTATTGTGTGAGAGGAGGTATTGTATGGATGCGCAACTGAAAAAAGGCTTTTTGGAACTCTTAGTCCTTGCGGCAATCAAATATGAAGATTCCTATGGATACAAGATCATCCAGGACGTTTCCGAAGTGGTCGACATCTCCGAATCGACAATGTATCCGATTTTGAGACGTCTCGAACAACAAAAACTTGTTGTCACCTACAATACCGAATTCAATTCAAGAATCCGCAAGTACTTTTGCATCACTCCCTCCGGAAAAGATCGGCTTATGGAAGCTGCTCGAGAATTTCAGGAGCTAAAACAGCTTTATGATTACATTTTGCGGTAACGAAAAAACCAATCAGAAAGAAGGAAAAGAAAATGAACAAAGCTTTACGCATCACTTTAGCCCTAGTCTTGATTGCCCTCGTTGGGGTCTTGGTATTTGGGCTTATGACCAAAGGAACCTTCGGGTTCATCCAAAACGAAGAATACATACTGGTTGAAAAAACGTATACCGCTTCTGAATACAGTAAATTTGATTTTGAAGTGGACAACCGTTCTGTGACCGTGTTGCCAAGCACGACCGGAAACGTCGAACTCTCTTATTACGATTCCGAAAATGATTTTGTGGAACTTCTTGAAAACGGGGATACCCTAAAATTAATCAATGATCCTGTTTGGTATCATGCGATATTCTCGGGAATATTTCCCACAGAAATGTCGATTTATAACAAAATGACACTTTACTTGCCTCAAACTGTTGATTATGAGTTGGATATCCAATCGACCAATGGTCGTGTGGAGGTCTCTGAGTGCGACAATCTCCTTGCCTTAACCCTTGAAACCACGAATGGATCGTTGTTCGTCAACTCGGTCAGCTGTACAGGTTTGGTGTCAGTTGAAACGGTCAATGGTGGTGTTTATCTCGATTCCGTGGTTTTTCAAAGCAACGTAGAACTGACCAGTTCCAACGGAGGAATTCATCTGGAAGATGTCCTAGTATCCGGTGAAATAGTTGCTGAAACGACGAATGGCGGCCTTGAGATGGATACTATTCAAGCCAATCAAATGGATTTGACCAGTGTCAATGGCAGTGTCGATGGCGATAAAATCGTTGCCAGTCAAGTCAAAATCGTGACCACCAATGGTCATATCGATATGGAAATTGACGGATTATTCGCTGATTATCATGTGCAAATGCTGACAGGAAATGGCAGTTATTACCTCAATGGTACCCCGGTTACCATCAACATCTATCATACCGACCAAACAAACAAATTGGATTTTAAAACAACCAACGGATCCATACGCGTCAGTTTTACAGAATAGTCCAAGCAAAGGCATCTTCGCGATGCCTTTTTTTATGGCAATAATTACTAAATATTATAAATTTGTTATAATTAAACATATAATCAATATATAGGATATAGTTTGAAAGTATTTCCGAAAAAAAAGAGGTGAAAGCATGTCGACGTCCTTATCCTGTCAGATTCAACTGACGATCATGGGGTATGACTGGGGACCATCGCTTCGATTGATTGATTTGATATTTGATGAGCGTCTGAAATTCGATAACATCCAGATTGATCAGATGGATGCCTTAATCAAAAAACAGCTGCAGATCACCCCAGTCATCATTGAAAAGCTCGAATCATATCCAGGAACACTTCGACTGACCCTTCAAGTACATCCAACGAATTCACACTTGTCCCCCTTGATATATGATCCCAAGACGAAATTGCATCGCTTTACTTCCCAATTCGAGGCGATTATCTCATTGAACCAGCCAATCGAGACGTCAATAGGCACTGTGGATTGTCTTAAGGTCGATGAGCACCAATCCCAAACATATCCGAATTTGTCGGAAATCGAAACCGGATACTACCGGTTTAACCATTCGCATCAATTGGCTTATGCGATCTATGATCCCAAACCTATTCGACCGATTCCCCTGATCATCTGGCTTCACGGGGCTGGAGAAGGCGGGAATGATCCCAATGTTGTCTTACTAGGGAATCCCTCATTCCGCTTGAAGGAATCCCCGATTCAAGCAGCATTCGGATCCGCTTTTGTGCTCTATCCCCAATCCCCGACTTTTTGGATGGATGACGGGTATGGCAAGTACACGTTGAAGGGATCCTCATTCTATGCCAAAGCCTTGTTTGGGCTTATCGATAATATCGTTCAAAAAACACCTTGGATTGATCGCGATCGCATCTTGATCGGCGGAAATTCCAACGGGGGTTTCATGACCATCCGAATGTTGTTGGATCACCCCGGATACTTTGCTGGGGCTTTTCCCATATGTGAGGCCTTCGCGGACCGATGGCTTCAGGAAACCGATCGCAATTCTTTAAAAAAAGAATCCATCTGGTTCAACGTGTCCAATGACGACAACGTTGTGGATCCGAGATTGTTTACTTTAGCCACCTATGAATCGTTGGCAAAAGACCCTGAAGCGGATATCCACCTCACTCTTTATGAGAAAGTGATCGATCCGAGTGGCTTGTTCCAAGATGCTCACAAGAATCCCTATCGCTATGGCGGACACGCTTCCTGGATCCCTGTCTTGGCAGGGTTGTCTACGGCACGAATCAACAATCAGGAAGTGTCCCTTTTTTCCTGGTTGGCGTCTAAGAAGCGGACGAATTAAGATAAGCATCTGATTTGGGTTATGTCTTCAAAAATGGTATAATATAATTAACAATAAGTTTATTTGATATTCAATATTAGGAGGAGACTATGAATCAATATCATGAATCAATCGATCTATTAAGTGAAGAAACAAAAAACATCACCCGCGCCATTCGCAGTTTGGTGGAAGAGTTCGAAGCGGTCGACTGGTACAATCAACGCGTGGATGTAACAAAAGATGCCGAGTTGAAAGCGATCCTCGCTCATAATCGGGACGAAGAAATCGAACACGCTGCCATGGCCTTGGAATGGTTACGGCGAAAACTTCCGGTCTTGGATAAAGAACTTCGCGACAATCTTTTTAAAGAAGGTCCCATTGCCGGTCATCACGGCGATGAGGAAGCAAGTGCAACCCAACCCGTTCTATCGGGAAAACTGAAATAAAGGAGAATGAAAATGGACCTATTTAAACAAAACCTCGCTCCCATTCCCCAAGCGGCTTGGGAAGAATTGAATGAGAGGGCAGCTTTGGCCCTCCAATCGGTATTGGCTACCCGTAAAGCCCTGCATATTGATGGACCGCTGGGGTTACAAAAACAAGTTGTTACGACTGGAAGATTGGCAATGAACAAAAAAGCGACCGATCAACCCGTCGAATCCGGCATCTATGAAGTCAAAAGTTTGATTGAAACTCGCAATACGTTCGAGTTATCGCGCTGGGAACTTGACAACGTTCTTCGAGGAACCAAAGACATTGATTTGGAGCGCTTGGATCAAGCGGCCAAAGCAAGCGCCTTATTCGAGGAAAACGTCTTGTTATACGGTCATTCGGAAGGACAAATCAAAGGCTTAATGAATGAAGCGCTTATAAAAAGCAAATTACCGGCAGATTCCTCTGGCATGTTGAAAGCGATCGCTGAAGGTGTCATGAACCTTCAAAAAAACCTGGCTCAGTCCCCATTTGATCTTGTTGTCAGTGACAAGTTGGAGCTGGCAATGAATCAGATTCACGGATCAAAATTACTGAGAGAGTTAGTGGAAAAAGTAATCGGTGGACGAATCATTCGCTCGGAAGTCATCAAGGGAGCACTATTGTTGCCCTCCGATCATGCGGATTTGGAAATGATCATTGGTCAAGATTACACTCTGGGATATGACACCCACAATTCCGAGAACATACGCTTTTTCTTGATGAATTCTTTTACGCTCAACGTCTTCGATCCCAGTATTTTAGTCGCATTCGATTTCTAAATTCTTGCTCTGGAGAAACCACCCGTTTGCGGTGGTTTTTTTCATTTTTGCATAAATACCAAAAACAAGATATAATAAATAGCAAGAAATCCTCTGTTTTATGAGGTGACATGATGTCTGAAAGGTTTCATTTCCGATTGTTGGCCATGAGTGATCTTCATGGACATCTAATCCCAGAATCGCTCACAGATTTCACGCAAAAGCCCTCGGGGTTATGCGCAATTTCCTCGATTATCGCCAAACATCGGACCGAGAATACCCGCGTGTTAGATTTAGGCGACTCGATTCAAGGAAGTCCAATGATGGACTATCACCAAGCTCATCGCCACAGTTCACCCAATCCTGTGGCTGTTTTGTTTAACCATCTTAAAGTGGATTATTTTGTTCCCGGTAACCACGATTTCAACTATGGGCGATCGTATCTGGACCAATTCATTGACAATCTCAATACGACAAAAGTCCTCTGTGCCAATATCTTGGATAAGAAAAATCGCCCAGCATTTGGGTTGCCATATGATCTGTTCACACTGGGTGAGGGAATTAAAATCGCAATCATTGGCGTCACTACACAATACATTCCAAACTGGGAACGGAAAAGTCACATCACCAACTTGCGTTTTGAGAATGCATGTCAAGTTGCAAAGCGACTAGTAGAGCATCTGAAGAAAATAGAAAATCCTCATCTCATCATTCTTGCTTATCACGGCGGGTTCGAAAAAGATCTTGACACTTTCGAGGCGTATGTGGCGGATACAGGTGAGAATCTTGGTTCGCGCATGTTGGAAGAAATTCCGGAAATCGATATATTGATTACGGGACATCAACACCGATCAATTGTGTCAACCGTTCGGAATACCTTGGTGATTCAACCAGGATACAACGGAAAGGCAATGGCTGTCATCGATGTGGATTTCATTAAAGAAAACGGCCGATATGCGATTCGTAAAAAGGCAATTCTAGAAAAAACGGACAATTATCCTGTGGATGAGACATGTGTAACGCTTTTATCCAATATTCGTAAGGAGACCGAGAAATATCTGGACATACGAATTGGGAAAACAACACAAGATTTATTGATCAAAGATGCCTTTCTCGCCCGACGAGACAAACATCCGATTGTCACGTTTATCAATCAAGTGCAAAGAGAAAAAACAAAAGCGGACATCAGTTGTTGTTCGCTCGGAAATCAAGTATCAGGTTTTCCTGACATCATCCGAATTCGGGACGTGTTATCGACTTATGTTTTTCCAAACACCTTAGTGGTCTTGCGAATTGACGGTCAAACTTTGAAAAGAGCCCTCGAAAAGAATGCGGAATACTTTGCGTTGGACGAAGAAGGAAGAATTATCGCCAATCCACGCTATTCGTATCCTAAAACCGAACATTATAATTATGATATGTTTGATGGCATTGATTATTGTATTGATGTGGCTCAGCCTTATGGAAGACGAATTGTCACTTTGACGTATCAAAACAAACCGGTGTCCACTCACCAGTCATTTACCTTGGTGATGAATAATTATCGCTCGACAGGAGGAGGAGAATTCCAAATGTATCGAAATTTAGAGATTGTCAAGGAAATCAATATCGATATCGCTTCGCTCTTGATCGATTATATCAAGAAACATAAAACGATCACCATCCAAGCGCATCATAATATTCGGGTAATCAATTCAAATCAGTAAAAACGGGAGACAACTCCCTTCCTTTTTTATCAAAAAATCTTGATCGCAACTGGTTTTACGTTTGTTCGCGTGTTATAATAAAATTTACAATAATCATTCAATTCGGCTCTTTTCCTTGTATTTTTTGGGCCTTTTCCCAAATGGGGCTAATGGAAAGGATGACAAATGGCAGAAGGCATTATCTTGGCAGGCGGTTATTCTTCACGGATGTCCGAAAACAAAATGACGAAGCCACTTTGGGGAATTCCGTTGATTCTTCATGCCGTTCAACGAATGAAACCGATTGTCGCCCGAGTGGTGATAGTCACGGGATATTATCATGAACCCATCGCTTCGCTCTTCAGCATGGATTCGCAAATAGAGATTATTCATAACGATCAATATGCACTCGGCATGTTTTCATCGGTCCAATGCGGTGTCAGGGCGATTCAGTCCGATTT
>JAAYZB010000072.1 GCA_012515085.1 Acholeplasmataceae bacterium | reverse complement strand
TCGAATCATCACATTCTTACATCCGATATTATGAAGAAGGAGAATTGTCCATGAATGAGTTGAACCAACCAGAAGTGGCAGTGGAAGAAGGTATATCGCTGGCGGAACTTCTGAAAATCGTTTGGAAAAATATTGTGTTGATCGCACTGGTTAGTATTTGGGTGACGGTTTTAGGAATCATTTATACGTTTGTGATCGTGGAACCTGAATATACTGCAGAGACAGCGGTAACCGTACAAGTCGATCCTTCCGCAGCGGGAGTGAGCGAGCAATCGGCAATCAGCATTGCCAACGCGCTGATGTCAACATATCGAGAATTTATCGTTACAAAATTAATCTTGAACAGCGTGATCGTAGATATTCCGGAACTGCAAGATATAAGTGTGGGTCAGTTGGAAAGTATGATCAATATTACTAGTCAGACCGGGGTTTATATCATTCATATTGAAGTCGAGCATCCTTCTCCGATGATGGCCATGGAAATCGCCAATCAAATTGTTGAGAACTCAATTGAAATCGCCAATGACCCGGAAAACGGATTTCTCTTTCTTCAAAACAAGTTAAAAATGATCTATCCAGCAGAACTTCCAATGAGTCCTAGTTCTCCGAATAAATTATTAAATGTCGTTATTAGCCTGCTGATTGGCGGCATATTATCTTTGGGTATCGTCTTTGTCAAAGAAGTGCTCAACAATAAATTCCAGAGCAGCGAAGAAGTGGAAAAAGTGTTGAATATCCGAGTGATCGCCTCTGTTCCTGGAGTGATTAAGGAAAGAAAGCTGGTGGACTAGATGGAATACTTTGAATATCGTAATGTCGTCATCGAATCACCATATTCTCCCGAAGCGGAAGCATACCGAAAACTCGAACTCAATATTGCGATGATGTCAATCGATAAAAAGACGCAAGTGATTCAATGCACATCTCCGACACCGGAAGATGGGAAAACAACGACAGCAATCAATTTGGCAGCGGTTTATGCGGAAAAAAAGAAAAAGGTCATCATTTTGGATTTCGATTTGCGCCGCCCCAAAATTCATCGGGCGTTTCATTCGGTCAATGACCGGGGTTTTTATGATTACATCACCGATGACGTCGACTACCACGAGCTGATCATCCATGACGAATCCCATATTGATTTGTTGCTGACGGGGCGTCACTTTTCCTTTCCTCACATCGTACTCGAGTCCCATAAAACTTTGGATTTAGTGGAAAAATTGCGACAAGAATATGAATACATCATTGTTGATTCGCCACCAGTTCTTTCTGTGAATGATAGTACCATCATCAGCAACTTTGTGGATGGTATCGTATACGTGATTGCCTATAACAAAACGAAAAAAGAAGATGCGAAAATTGCGCTGTCTCAACTTCAAAAAAATAACGCTCGTATACTGGGAACAGTTTTCGCCAATGTGGATGTTCGGAAGAACAAATCGTATTATTCGTATCATACCGAAAAATAGCATTTGATTAAGCGGTGATGAACATGATTGATATTCACACCCATATCTTGCCTCAGGTAGATGATGGGTCGCCCAATCTGGAGACCTCGATTTTTATGATTGAAGAAGCAGTCAAAAGCGGCGTGACCGATTTGTTTTGTACACCGCACTTCTATCGACTCAAAAATTATCGCTCGTCATTTTCTCATAACCAAGCGGTTTTTAATGAACTTCAGACAGTTGTGCAAGCAAAGGGTTATCCGATAAGACTTTATTTGGGTTCGGAAATTTTTTACACGATCGAGACGATCCAAGATTTACGTGACAAAACAGTCATTCCTTTGGGACAGTCAAAGCTGGTGTTATTAGAATTTTCGACCGGTGATGACCACGAAGACCTTGGCGAGGCAATCCACAATGTTCGTTCGCTGGGATTTATCCCGGTGTTGGCTCATATGGAACGATATCGCTATGCGGGCGATAAAGACTGGGCTATTGTCAAAAAAATGGGGGCGTTAATTCAAGTAAACGCCGCTTCTGTTTTAGGAATTTCCAACCGCTCTTACCAAAAAAAGGTCCTGAAAATGATTAAACAAGGATTGGTTGATTTTGTTGCTTCGGATATTCACCAATTCCGCTCTAATCATCTGCTAGAGGCCTCTTTAATGATTCAAAAGAAATTCGGTTTTTCCATGGTGGAGCAACTATTCCATAATGAACGTCCATTACACGAATAAAGAAATCATAAAAATATTTCGATTTTATCAGAAAAATCACAATATCATCATAAAATACCTTTATACTATGGGAGAAAAATCAAAAATACAGCATATTCACTTCTCCCCCTATGAATGATTCGTCTTATTTTTGAGTTTTCACATTCGGTGCGAGGTTATACTCGCACGGATCTGGAAGTTTAAGCGTATTGGCGCTTGCTTTTATAAAAAGGCTTGGAAAAGTCTTTTCTTTTTGGAAGGATGTGTGATGAAAATATGAGAAATATTTATGTATTAGTTGCGGATGACGAATTTCGCATTCGCAAATTACTCGCGGAATTCCTTCAACGCGAAGGCTATAAAGTGTTAGAGGCAGCTGACGGTGAAGAGACAATCGATTTGGTGTTTAACTCCAAAGTCAAAATTGACTTAGTGATTCTCGATGTGATGATGCCAAAATACGACGGCTGGTTTGTATTGGAACGGATTCGGGAGTTCTCCACGGTCCCTGTGGTGATGTTGACAGCAAGAAGTGATGAGAATGATCAGTTGAAAGGGTTCAAACTTGGAGCGGATGATTATGTCACAAAGCCATTCTCGCCTTCTGTATTGATAGCCCGGATCAATAACATTCTAAAAAAGGAAAAAACCGAGCAAAGCGATTTGAGTTTTGGTGTAATTTACATGAATCTGGCTTCAAGGGAAGTGTTTGTCGACAAGAACAAAGTTGAACTAACTCCGAAAGAATTTGAACTGCTAAAATATTTTATCGACAATAAAGGCATCGCCCTTTCACGCGATAAAATATTGAACGCTGTTTGGAATTATGACTACTTTGGGGATCTTCGAACCGTGGATACCCATATCAAACAACTTCGCTCTAAATTAGGTTCTTTCGCTTCCTATGTTTCCACTGTCCGCAGCGTGGGTTATCGGCTAGACTTGGAAAATGAAAACATCCATCAAGAGTAAACTCTTCCTTATCACCTATGGCATCATTCTCGCTTTTGTTCTTGGTTTGATCATTCTAAACAATACATTCTTAGAAAAATACTATATTAGAACTCGTGAAAGAAGCCTCTTAGAGGCTTTTTCCGACGTTTCAAAAGTTGAGGTCTATGACGAGGATCTCTCGCAAATTGTCTATGAAATCGAAAAAGATTATAATGTGGACATTCAGATTTTAAAAGAACTTTTATCCACGGAAAATCCTTTTGAAGAAGGAGTAATCACAAGATTGCCACCGCCCTACGTTCGTTTGTACGGGAATCAATTTTCCATCAACGACGGGATCATTAGTGATATCATGCTTGAGTTCAAAAATCAAGTCGATGGATTCACAAGCGATCAAGTGAAGCCCATCGATGTCGGTGATGACAATTTGGCCTATCTCATGGAAATCAATGTCAAAGAAAACGATCGAGACAATGAATTTCAATTGTTGAGTCTTTGTGTTGCGATCCCCCAAAACAATCAATTGAACCACTACTATATTCTGACGGTCACTGTCCAATCGATAAGAGACAGTGTCGCCGTATTTAATGGGTTTACCATTGTGATTGGATTTATCTTTATGATAATTTCTGGAGCTTTGATGTATTTCATCAGTTATCGGTTTACCAACCCCCTACTTCAAATCAATCAGGTGGCGAAAGCGATCGCCAACATGAATTTTGAAAATAAAGTCGACGTTCAATCCAATGATGAGTTTGGTGATCTTGGGCGAAACATTAATCTGATGAGTACGCAATTGGAGGCCTCGATCCGGGAATTACAATTGGCTAATGCAAAATTGGCAAATGATATCGAGCTAAAGAATAAGATTGATGCGATGCGAAAAGAATTCATTGCCAACGCCTCCCACGAACTAAAAACACCGATTTCCTTGATACTAGGATATTGTGAAGCGCTGAAACTTCCTGACTTGGACAAAGCAACCAGTGAAGAATACCTGAACATCATCATGGACGAATCCAATAAAATGAATCGGCTCGTGATGCAACTATTAAAGATCTCCCAGTTGGAGAGTGGTTTTACCGAACCGCAAATCAGTCAATTTCCGATCAAGGATCTGATTGATGAAACGATTCGCTTCTTTTCAATCTTATTTGAAGAAAAACAGGTCATACTCCAAATCAATTCAGGGGATGAAGAAGTAGAGTCCGATTTTGATCAATTACAAACGGTTCTCACCAATTTTATTGCCAATGCTCTTCATCATCTGGATGAATCGCGATTGATTCGGATCGATTGTCTGGAAGAGACTGACGGCTGGCTCAAAATAATTGTATTTAATTCCGGAAAGAATATTCCGGAAAGCGAAATGGAGCGAATCTGGGAGAGTTTCTACAAAGTCGATAAGGCGAGAACAAGAAGTTATGGCGGACAAGGCTTGGGACTGAGTATCGCCAAGACGACACTGTTAAATCTGGGACATCGTTATGGAGTGAAAAATGAACCTGGAGGAGTTGCTTTCTATTTCGAGATAAAAAAGAAAAATCAAACAATCAATGATTAGTAATCTCGGTATCCTTTGACATGTTTTCCATTTCGATCATTTCTTGTAGCATTATGCTTTCATTAGTTGAAATATCTTTCTCGGTGTGATAAAATCACTTTGTCTATATCACAATCATGTGGGTGGAGGAAAGATATGAAGCGGCAGAAAACGATTCTAATTGGGGAATATCTCAAGAAGACCCGCACCGTTCAATTTATGATTATCGATGCTTTGGGCATCGTCATAACATATGCACTTGCTTTTCTCGCCCTCAAGTTCTCTATGGGTGATACATTTGACCTGAAAACCGCTTTTATATGGCTCATCCCGGTTCTCGCGTTTAAGCTGATTGTATACTACGTTTGTAAAATTTATAAACTTGTATTAGAGAATGTCGGTTTTGACGAAGGATTCCGCATTTTCCTGGCTGTGACCGCCACCAACGCCGTCATTGCCGTGGTATCTCTAGCGATACCTGATATGGAATTCATTCCCGAATTATATTTGTTGTTTACGACCGTGTTTGAAGCGATCATCCTAATATCTCCGAGAATGTTAAAGCGTATCATATCTTCATTTCGGTTCTCAAGTTCAAAAATAGGAGGGATCCGGACCTTGCTCGTCGGCGCTGGTGCAGGCGGTCGAATGGTCCTGAATGAAATCCGCAACAATCTTCAATTGACAAATATTCCGGTTGCTTTTGTGGATGATGATCCGACAAAAATCGGAAGAATCATGTCCGGATATCGGATTTATGGTCCGACTTCGGAAATTCCGAAACTGATTGACTCATTAGAAATTGATGAAGTCATTATTTCCATTGCCAACATCGAATCTTCCCGTTTCCAAGAGTTAATCAAAATCATTGCGGAACGGCCAGTGAAGATCAAGCGTCTTCCCAAATTCAAAGAATTGAAGAAAGAAGCACCAAAGACATTACTGGAAGTCAACGTTGAAGACCTGTTGAGCCGCGACGTGATCGAATTGGATGACATTGAGATTCATGAGTTTATTCATGGCAAACGCGTGATGGTGACCGGAGCCGGTGGTTCTATTGGCTCGGAATTGGTTCGACAGATCGTTGAATATCAACCCGCAGAAATCATCATGGTCGATATATATGAGAATTGCGTCTATGATTTGCAGATGGAGCTCAATTTCAAGTTTCAACACAACGAAAATGTCGCGATCAAACGTAATGTGGTGATTGCCTCCGTTTATAACTATGAACGAATGAATAATATCTTCGCGACCTATAAACCAGAAATCGTCTTCCATGCCGCCGCCTACAAGCATGTGCCGCTCATGGAAGATTCCGCTGTGGAAGCGGTGCGAACCAATGTATGTGGAACGTATAATATTTGCAAACTCGCATCCGTTCATGGTGTTGAAAAGATGGTGATGGTTTCCAGCGATAAGGCGGTTCGCCCAACCAACATCATGGGAGCGACCAAACGCTTTGCCGAAATGATCGTGCAACATTTCAATCACGAGAACAAGACAAACTACTCGATCGTCCGCTTTGGAAATGTACTTGGCAGTAATGGATCGGTCGTCCCGCTTTTTAAAAAGCAGATTGCAAACGGTGGACCGCTCACTGTGACCGATCGCAATATCATCCGCTATTTCATGACGATTCCAGAAGCGGTCGGCTTAATTCTCCAATCAGGGGCATTCGCCAAAGGTGGCGAAATCTTCATTCTTGATATGGGCGATCCCGTTCGAATCATTGATTTGGCAGAAAAGATGATCATGCTGACAGGACTGCGTCCCTATATTGATATCGATATTCAAATTGTTGGCTTGAGACCGGGAGAGAAACTTTTTGAGGAGTTGCTCGTTGACAAGAATTTGGATCATATCAAAACCAGCAACAAGAAAATATTTATCGAATCTGAGAAGAATATCCAACCGATGGAAGAGCATTGCTTGAATATTATCAACACTTTTGAGAAACTATCCAATGATGAGGTAAAAGAACTCATTCGAAAGTTCGTTCCCACCTATAATCTCAACAATAATCACAATCATAAAGAGGAAGACAAACAATAAAAATAGAGAGTTATGTGTGGGATCGACCAAGAAGATAAATCAGATGAATAAGTCTAATTCCGTGGTTAGTAGAATTGGACTTTTTTATTGGTGATGATCAATTCTACTGATTTTATTCAAAGAAACCAGAGATGAACCTGTGAAAAGATCATCGGATTTAAACTCTAAAAATACTGCTTATTTCTGAAGATGATCAATGCGATTATTTGTATTCGAATCCTGGGGCGGACTTTTATATCTCCCGATTTTATGATACAATAACAATATCAACATGTTTGTTTTAGGTGCCACAGTATCGATGTGAAGGAGGGACAAGATGGATCCATTGACGATAGGTCTCAAGATTACGCTTGAGATACGGAAACAAGGAATAAACGGTGAGGGGATCGGTTATTACAATCGGCTGACGATCTTTGTCCCGGGAGCGATTCTCAAAGAAACCGTGATTTGTGAAATCATCGAACTTAAGCAAACCTATGCAATCGCGAAATTGTTGGAGATTGTTCGCATCTCCAAGCGACGGATTTTACCACTATGCAAATTTTATGATCAATGTGGCGGCTGCCAGATGCAACATATTGATTACAAGGAGCAGTTGAAAATCAAACAACAGATTTTATATCAAGCGTTGTCCCGATATACTGATTTGGATCTAAAGCAACCGTTTATTCAAAGAACCTTGGCGACAAACAACTCATTCCATTATCGCAACAAATCGCAAATGCCGTTTAAAAACACTAATTTTGGTTTAGCACTTGGGCTTTACCGTCCTGGATCGAACCACTTCGTCTATGTGGACGAGTGCCCAGTTCAAGACGAATCCGTCAACCTGATCAATCAAGCCGTCCTCTCGCTCTTACGAAAGCATCAGGTCTTAGCAAACGATTCGGTGAACCCAGAAGGAATTTTGTTGAATTTAGTGACAAGATATTTAGAGTCGACAGTTTCGGCAAGTGTGACTTTTATCATTACCCGCACTGACCCAGTGTTATCCATCATCGCCAAGGAACTGATGAAAAAACTACCCATCGTCAAATCTGTGACATATAGCGTCAATACGAAAGCCAATCCGATGATGTTCGGAAAAACGACACAACTCTTAGCTGGCACCCCTTCAATTAGCGATCATTTTCAAGGAATGAAAATCAAAATATCTCCAGATGCATTCATGCAACTCAATACAGCAGAAATGGCGGTGCTTTATCAGGAGGTTGTTGCCAAGGCAGCACTTGTCGGCGATGAAACTATTATCGATTGTTACTCAGGAATCGGGCTGACGTCTTTGATTCTCGCAAAACAAGCGAAAAAAGTGATTGGTATTGATTACTCCGAAGCGTCCATACGCGATGCGAAAGATAATGCTAGGGTGAATAAAATCACGAACGTAGAGTTTTTAGAGGGACATGTTGAGAGTGTGTTACCAAAACTTTTAGTTGAAAAAAAACGCCCGGACTTGATCATACTCGATCCACCTCGGGCCGGGCTAGACAAAAAAGTGATCAAGGCGATTATCGATAGCAAGATTCCCAAAATGATTTATGTGTCCTGCAACCCTTCGACCTTGGCAAAAAATTTAAAAGAATTTTTACCTGTTTATGATTTGATGTCAATTCGGCCTCTTGATATGTTTCCGCAGACATCCAATGTGGAATCTATCAGTTTGCTCACGATTGGAAAAACAAGAGGTAAGGCCTAAAAAAAGCGATATTCCGTATTTACTTTATCAATCAACATAACGTCTAAACATATAAGTTTGACACAAAAATCAAAGGAGAAATAGATGAAAACCGACTTGGAAATTGCTCAAAGCGTACCCCTCAAGCCCATAGAGGATATTGCCGCAAAAATCGGCTTAAAGCCAGAAGACATCGAACGATACGGGTCCACAAAAGCAAAGATCAAGATGGACGTGGTGACCGATCCAAAAAGAAGGGCTGACGGAAAAGTCATCCTTGTGACCGCCATTACACCCACACCGGCAGGAGAGGGAAAATCAACCACCACCATCGGACTCGGTGATGCCCTGAACAGACTCGGCCATCCGACAACAATTTGTATTCGTGAGCCATCACTGGGTCCTGTCATGGGGATCAAAGGCGGCGCAGCTGGCGGAGGTTATGCTCAAGTGGTCCCGATGGAAGATATCAATCTTCATTTTACTGGGGACATTCATGCAATCACGGCAGCGAACAACTTGATCAGCGCCGTCATTGATAATCATCTCTATCATGGCAATGAACTACAAATCGACAAGGATCAGATTTTTTGGAAACGAGCCATGGACATGAACGACCGCGCTTTAAGGCAAATACAGGTCGGCATGTCCAGTAAGAAAGAGCACCCGAGGCAGGACGGATTTAACATTACCGTTGCCTCAGAAATCATGGCTGTGCTATGCTTGTCAAAAGATATGGACGACTTGAAAGCGCGGGTAGCCCGCATCGTGTTGGCATCGAATACGAATGGTGATCCAATCACCGTTCGGGATTTGAAAATCCAAGGGGCAGTCGCAACGCTTTTGAAAGATGCCATCAAACCCAATTTGGTTCAGACTTTAGAATCCAATCCGGTGTTGATTCATGGGGGACCGTTTGCGAATATCGCGCACGGATGCAATTCGGTCATCGCGACCGATTTCGCGCGGAAAATCAGTCGATTTGTTGTAACGGAAGCAGGATTCGGAGCCGATTTGGGAATGGAAAAGTTTATGGATATCAAAGCTCGCGTATTGGGAGTCATGCCATCTGCTGTTGTCATCGTTGCCAGCATCCGCGCTTTGAAGCTTCACGGAGGGGCTTCCAAAAATTTGTTGAAAGAAGAAAACATAGAAGCACTCGCTCAAGGCATTCAAAATCTGGAGAAGCATATTGAAAGCGTCGGATTTTTCCATGTGCCCTATGTCGTGGCACTCAATCGATTCGGATCCGATACGAGTGCAGAAATAGAGTGGGTTCAAAATTGGGCGATGTCCCATAATGTTCCATTGGC
>JAAYZB010000071.1 GCA_012515085.1 Acholeplasmataceae bacterium | reverse complement strand
TTTTGCTGGGCGCCCAACAGTAAACAATGGTGGATTACCGGCTTCAACCCGGACTATATGACGCTTAATGTGAAAGACATGGTCGTCTTGGGAAGTGTGGATTGTTCCGGATGCCCGGGTATGTATGATTCTTTGCAAGCATCAATAGTAAAAAAGGCAGAAGATTTTTTGATTTTCGATGAAGACGGTCACACGGTGTGGGTTATATGGTGGAAAAAATGAAAAAGCAAGCGACAACTATTTTGTGTGTTACGATTCTTTTTTGTATGTTGTTGGCGACCGGCTGTTGGGATCGACCGTTTTATGACTCTACCGTTGAAGGAAATCGATTGAGTAAAGAAATCCTCGGCTATCTGGAAAACGATGACGCCGAAGGCCTGAAAAGCATGTTCTGTGAAATCACGAGGGAGTCGCCAACCCTTGATGAAGAAATTCAGGCGGCTCTGGAATTTTTTGAGGGAAAGATTACAGACTACGAAAAAATAACTGTTTTAACATCATCTGAAGAGTCGGTGAGGGACGGTCAAATTGTATTCTATTTCATTGGTCCCTATGTAAAAGACATTGAAACGGATGCAGGAAAGGTTTATACAATAAAAACATGCACTTTTCTTGTTCATGCCAAAGATGAGAAAAAAGTCGGAGTTTCTGAAATTCTTATTGCTGATGGAAACGGTGATGAATGTGTCGTCGGGGAGTTTTTAGACGATTATAGTTGAAAGACAAATACGAGAATGAAACAGAGAATAAGGATTTCTTAATTTTCGACGAAGACGGTAAAACAGTATGGGTTATGTGGTGGGAAAAATGAAAAAACATACAAAATTGCCCCTAATACTGACGATTGTACTGATGATTTCTCTGGCGACCGGCTGTTGGGATCGACCGTTTATCAGTCCGGACAAAGAAGGATACGATCGGAGCAAAGAACTTCTCGTCTATCTGGAAAACGATGACGCCGAAGGCCTGAAAAGCATGTTCTGTGAAATCACACGAGAATCGCCGACCATTGACGAGGAGATCGAGGCGGCGTTGGCGTTTTTCGAAGGCAAGATAATATCGCGTGACAAAGAATCTACCCCATGCGAAGAGTCTGTTCGCAACGGAGAGATTGTGTATCTTGAAATAGCCCCTGACATTGATAATATTAAAACGGACAAAGAACAGATTTACAGGGTTAAGTTTTATGTTCAAGTAGTCAATGCGAAGAGCCCGGAAAAAGAAGGCGTTTCTGAAATTGTCATAACAAACGCCGAAGGCGAAGAATGCATTGTCGGTGAGTACTTGGAGAGGTAGTGTTGACCTTCCATCTACTAACAGTGGAGTTGCTCATTGGAAGGCATTGAGTGGGAATGATGTTTTTCTAGGATTAATCCCCCGAACACCTTGATATCAGGGCGTTTGGGGGATTGTTTTGTTATGTTTAAAAAACGGATACATTGGAAAGTTCTATTTGATGCTCAAATCAAGTTTACTCCGGAAGAGATAGAATACCGATTGAACTGGAGAATTCATGAAGAGTATCAATTAAGTCAGCAAAGGATATCTCCGCTGCGTATACATATTCTTTTTGGTATGTCTTCCAAAGTCTTTCAAGTTGCGGGTCAATCGAAATGGATTGAATGACTTGTTCATAAGGCAGGAGCAAATCCAGGCTCTTTCGTTTGACAGCTGTCATTGTGATAGCCTTCCGCAACGTTTGTAAATTGATCTGTGCGTATTTTAATCGATAAAGTACATGCAGATCGTAATAATCACGAATGCGAGTA
>JAAYZB010000070.1 GCA_012515085.1 Acholeplasmataceae bacterium | reverse complement strand
CCGCAAAAGGATCCAGAGCAGGGATCAAGATTGCCATATCTTCTTGGGTATAGCCGACACTGACGATAAGTGGTCGATTCTTGATTTTCCAAAAGGCAGGCAAGAAGTCGTTAACCCAGCAATCTAGGGAGTGTTCACTCCATAATTCGCTGTTTTGAATAATGTCTTTTCCTCCGTAAATACAAGGCTTGGGAATCTTCGGCTCATGGGTTGAAATCGTTTTGGTCACAATACCGCCAAGCCCTTGATCCTGTAAGAAACGGAGTTTGTCAAAATCGCCGTTCAAGGGTCCGGAAGCCGGCAACAGTGGATTTTCGAACACCAGTCCATCAAAGCGAGTTTCCAACATCATGCCATTTCACCTTCTTCTTCGATTTCTTTCCACAAGGCGTGTGCCACTGCCTGTGACGAAAGGATATCTTTTGGGTCTAACCCCAAAACCATTCCATGATCAACCACTTTCTTTCCACCAATAAAGACTGACTCCGGACGCATTTGTGGAAACAATCCGAAATAAAGATGACTGAAGAGATTGGTTGAATCGATAGGGGTCATGGGTTGATAGGGGATAATTTGAAAATCGGCAGCGCTTCCCGGATCGAAACTTCCCAAAGTGATCTTCAGCCTCCGTGAGGCATAGCGCGCCGTCTCTTGGATAATCTTGACCCAATCCGTTAAAAAAAATTCCTTTGGCGAACCCATTCGATGATGCATCGCGGGTAGAAGTGCCAAATACTCCGGGGTCATGCTGGGGAAAAACCCATCATTCCCGAGGATAACAGGAATGCCCATATTTATCATTTTCGATATGTCGGGCAACCCAACGCCGTTATTCTGGTTCGATATGAGATTGACCGCAACCACAGCTTTGGACTCTTTGATGATCGCCAACTCCTCGTCATCGACATGCACACAGTGAACGAGTAGGCTATCGGGAGTGATCAAGCCATGGCGAGCGAAGCGCTTTACGACGGTTTGATGATACTTCTTCATTGCATCGGCTTGATCCATCTCACTTTCCGCCACATGCACATGAATCGGGATGCCACCAATTGCTTCTTTGATTCTCTCTAAACTGGCGTCTGACAAACTCATGGACGCGTGCATCCCAAACAAACCCGACACTTGAATGGATGAATTTTCTCGATAAAACCGCAAATTTTCTTCAATACAATCCTCTAGGGGAAATCGGTCACTTGTTTCAAATGCCAAAATGGCACGCATCCCCAATTTATCGACAAGGGCCTTTTTGATCGAATTTAGCGACCCGCATATTTCCTTTTTGGCAGCGTGATGGTCGATCACGGTGGTCACGCCATTTTTTAAAAATTCCGCCCCAAAAGTCAGCGCGCTGTAATACGAACGCTCCAAATCCAGATGTCGGTCCAATTTCCACCATAATTGGTCTAAAATCTCTTGAAAGTTGTTGGGGCGAAAGAAAACATTCAACCCTCGAGAAAAAGCCGAATAAAGGTGCGTATGGCCGGAGATCAATCCGGGAAGAACGAAGTGATGATGACAATCGATGACTTGATGATCTCCTAGCGGATACTCACTCATCGGACCGATTTTTCGGATATGATCATCATACAGCAAATACCCATCATCGAGATAGGTGGAAAAATCGGTTAGTCGAGCATTGATCAGAGCTTTCATCTAGTCTTCTCCTGCTTTCAAATATTTACCATAGGTGCTCATGAATACCCGGTCGCGTACCACAAATTCGCCGCGCAATAAGGTGGATACGACTTGACCAGAACTGAGACATCCTTGATAAATCGTGTAATTGCTGAAAGAATGATCATCTTGAATCGTCATTGGTTTTGGATCATAAAAGAAGAGATCCGCATCCAGCCCCACTTTGATTCGCCCTTTTCGCGTTTCCAGGCGGTGCAATAGCGCCACGTTTCGCGTCATTTTATCGATGATTTTTTCTTTGAATTTGTGATACATCACATCAAAGGAATGTTCGATCCCTCCCACTCCGAGAGGTATTTCATAGAGGAGTTCGTGCTGTTTTTCGTCTTTGGTAAAGGCGCAGTGATCTGTGCCGATACACTGGATGAAATCAATGTTTTCGTTCAACCATACTCGTTCGCGTTCGCTTCGTAAAGGTGGGGCCATCGTATATAAATAACCGTGATCACTTTGACACATGGAATCGTTAAATAAAAAATACTGGGGACAGCTTTCCAAAAACAGATGGCGGTTGAGCAAATCAAAATAGTCGATCTTCAGTTGTTCAATCGTATCGCCACTCGACACATGGACCAAGTATAAATAGCCACCGACCTGTTGAACAAAACCCGCCAACTCCAACGCTTCTTCTATCTCCGCTCTCGCAGGACGGCTTTTGGGGAGGTCTCGAAAAGTCCAATTGGAATTCAATTGGATCTCGCTATCTTTTTCTGCATGGACCAAGAGCATGAATTTATATTTTTGTGACAATTTCAATAATTCCAAAATTGCCTCGTCAGATATTTTGCGTCCCGATTCGGAATACGTCGTAAAGCATTTAAGGGTATTGATCCCCAAATCCAGCATTTTTTCTACAAACCGATTCAACTCGCATCGCGGTTCTTTGATGGTCGCATGGAACTTGTAATCAATTTTGCTGTCCTCTGCTTCAAAAAGCCGTCGGCGAAAGGCTTTCTCGAGGTCGATTTCATTATCGACCGGATCCAGAAAATCGACGATGGTCGTGACCCCTCCTAAGGCTGCGATCATGCTGCCATTCTCGAAATTATCGACGGACCGCGCAAATCCCAAATCAAGATCGAAATGAACATGGGGATCAATCAATCCGGGAATGATTTGGAGATTTTTGGCATCAATTGTTTCTTTGGCCGGCAAAAATTCTTTGCTGATGGCAAAGATTTTTTCTCCGACGATATAAATATTCGTTTTCTGGAAGGTTCCATCGAGATATACATCGCCACCCAGTATCGCTTTATCGATCATGAGATCTCCTTTCCCTCAGGAAACAATGAGAAACTCTTTGACTTGATAGCGTTTTAAAAAGCCTTCTAAAAATTCGTTACGGACGACCAAAACCAAATCCAGTCCAGACGATATCAACGTTTTAACTAAGCAGTCAAACCCTTTTCCTTCGAGCTCGAGTAACCCCACCTCATCAAAATAAAGCGGCTCGATCCGTTTTTTGATACACTCATCAAATGTATCATAAAT
>JAAYZB010000069.1 GCA_012515085.1 Acholeplasmataceae bacterium | reverse complement strand
TCTTCAACTTGTTCTTTTTCAAGAGCGATCTCATAGTTGAACAAGTCGATGACTTGAGGCTTAATGACATTATATCCGTGGTTTTTTTCTAGTTCATCCAATATGGCTCGAGCCCGCTTGAGCAGGGTGGGAGGTAATTTGGCAAGTTTTCCGACATGGATGCCATATGATTTGTCGGTCGGGCCGTCGGCTACTCGATGTAAGAAAACGATGTTACCCTTGTCTTCTTTTGCCAAGACATGCACATTGTGTAAGGATGCCAGATCATCTTCCAAATAAGTCAATTCATGATAATGCGTGGAGAACAAAATTTTACAGTCGATTTTATGGTGACAATATTCGATGATCGCTTGGGCGAGGGCCATGCCATCATAGGTTGCCGTACCGCGACCAATTTCATCAAAGAGAATCAAACTCGCTTTGGTTGCATTTTGAAGCGCCACATTCACTTCCAGCATTTCAACCATGAAAGTGGATTTTCCTGTTGAAAGATCATCAGCGGCGCCTATCCGGGTGAAGATACGATCAAAAATTGGAAATTTTGCTGTTGTGGCAGCGACAAATGATCCCATTTGTGCCATGATCACCATCAAAGCCAATTGACGCATGTAAGTGGATTTTCCCGACATGTTGGGTCCGGTGATCAAAAGGATGTTGGTTTTTTCATCCATTGTCAGATCATTTTCCACAAACAAGCCTTCGTCAAGTGTTTTCTCAACGACGGCGTGTCGTCCGCCAATGACGTGAATCGACCGTGATTCCACCAGCTCAGGTCGGCAGTAGTGGTGATCCATGGCAACCGAAGAAAAGGCCATGAGCAAGTCGATTTCAGCTATTGTCTTCGCTAGGTCTTGAAGGGCTTCGGTTTCTTGTTTCGCTTTTTCACGGATAGCTAAAAACAACTCATATTCCAGCTGAACCGCTTTTTCTTGAGAGCCCAGAATAAGGGCTTCCTTTTCTTTTAACTCAGCAGTCACAAATCGTTCCGAATTTGTCAGCGTTTGTTTTCGCTCATAACCGAATTCTGGTTTGAGAGACTCGAGTTGACCATTGGTGATCTCAATATAATAACCAAATACCCGATTATAGCCAATTTTGAGTTTCTTGATTCCCGTTCTTTCACGTTCGGATGCTTCAAAGGCACTCAGCCATTCCTTTCCATGAGCGCCCGCATACTTCAGTTGATCCAGTTCAGATGAATAACCATCACGGATGAGACCGCCTTCTTTGGTGGTTATAGGAGGATTGTCGACAATGGCACGGCCAATCAAATTGGAAAGAGCGGAAAAATCAGGGATCTTTTCAATGAGTTTTTTCGCATATAGATTTCCTAAAGCATTCAGTTGAGTTTTGAGAGGCGGCACTTGACGAAGAGATCGCGCCAAGTTGACCAAATCCTTGCCGTTGGCGTTACCGAAGGAGATACGGCCAACGATCCGTTCCAAATCATAGACATCCCTAAGAAGCAGACGGATATCTTCTTTCACCAAAAATTGCGAATTGAAATCTTCGACCATCTGGTATCGCGCATAGATTTTTTCTTTATCCACCAGTGGCCTGAGCAAATTTTGTTTGAGGAAACGGGATCCCATCGCTGTCTCGCAGCGATCGAGCATCCAAAACAATGAGCCTCGTTTGCTTTGCGTCCGAATTGTTTCGATAATCTCTAGATTTCGGATGGAGTTGTTGTCGATGTGGAGATATTGCATTGACTCAAACACATGTACTTTTTGCAGGTGCATCAATTCTTTTCGCTGGGTTTTGATGAGATAATTGATCAAACGCGCGATCGCTATCAATAAATCTTTGTCATAGATATCCTGAACGAGAGGACGATAGAAACTCGTCAATTCAGTTTGATCGGAGATAGATACCGTCAAAGGAAGCATTTCCATCAACGGACGCAAGGTTTTTTGATTGAATGTCGAGCTCACAATCAGTTCTTTCAGATCGAGATTAAGAATCTCGTTTTTCAGCCACTCCATTTCCCGTGGCATCGTCACGATATGGGTTTCACCGGTCGTGAGATCGGAATAGGCTAAAAGATACTGCGTTTTCGTTTCACTAAGGGCACCGATGAAGACGTTGCTCTTTTCATCCAACAGATCACCATCGGTGAGTGTTCCCGGCGTAATCAACCGGATTACCTCGCGACGGACAATTCCCTTCGCGAGGGCGGGGTCTTCTACTTGTTCAACAATCGCTACTTTGAAACCTTTATCGATCAATTTATCAATGTAAAGAGCCGCCGCATGATAGGGGATCCCACACATGGGAACCCGTTCTTCCACTCCGGCATCACGACCGGTCAACACGATTTCGAGTTCTTTAGAAGCAACGAGCGCATCGGTAAAAAACATTTCATAAAAATCCCCAAGTCGAAAAAAGACTATAAAGTCAGTATAGTCTTTTTTGATTTCGAGATATTGTTGCATCATGGGAGTGTAATCAGTCTGGTCACGTAATTCCAAGGTTATCACCCAACTCTATGACAAGAATCGTTATTCCCAAAAAACCGGAATCCCTAAAGGCAAATTGCCAGGATTTAACACCGTATAATAATAGAAGGAATATCCGATAAATCCGAGAATCAAAACAGCTAAAACAATGGAGAAGATAGTCCAGAAACGTCTCACGCGACGACGTTTGTGATATTTCTTAATTATTAAATTGATTTTTTCATCCAGCAAATCTTTTTCTTCGGCTGAAAAATCCATTTCTTCCGGTTTGACGGTTTCTTTCACTTTATCCGGTTCTTTTTTAGGTTCGGCAGAAGCGACGGCTTTAGGCGATTCTATTGGTTTATCTTCGGGGATAACAACGGGTTCTGGAGAAATAATGGGCTCTGGCTCCGATTCTGGAAGTGGTTCCGATAAGATGGGTTCCACCATCATTTCTTCCTCTTCCTCTTCTACTGCCATTTCAACAGGCGCATCCGGTTCCAAAACAGGGATGTCCTGATCGTTTGATTGAAACTCGATTGCATCCACTTTTACAGAATCCGCATCGGTTGCCAAGGGAATCTCATAGTTATGCAGATCTTTATGCGCTTCCTGATGATATTTCTTCAAATCAAATATCATATATTCAACCATATCGCTTTTTTTGAGGTCGATGGAAATGTTGAATCCTTTTTCTTTTGCGTAGATTTCTAAATCCAACACCGATTTATCATCCAAGAGTTTGGCTTCTTCCTCCGTCAGCCGGAAGCGGGCAGCCAAAATATTGATCAAGGTGCCTTTGTTGATGCGCCGCGGAACTTTAACGCCATATTTATCGCCAAGACCGCGAAGATCACCCAGCGTGCAGGAATGAATGAGCACATCTTTCAAAATTTTTAGGCTGATACCGTCCAAAAAACCCGAGGGTTCATAAAGAAACGGTTGAATCAGATCCCGAAACGTCCGATAAGTGATTCGCTCCAAATCGACCGTGTATTTGTATTTCAGCTTTTCTAGGTCATCGATAAAACTGTTTTTGAGACCATATAGATCTCGATTCAAGAACAAAAGATTAAAAAATATCTCTTTATAACGAGCTGCATCAAAATCCAAGTTATAGTCTTCGATGAGACGTTCAAGCAAAAAGAGCGAATAATCGCGATACCCACGCAGACGATATTTCAATTCGTCTGTATAGGACTCATAGAGTTTGGTCTGAAAAACCTTCGGATACAATGTCTCCTTGAGGACGAAACGATGAATGTAAGTCGGAATCTTGATCTTGTAGTTTTTGAGCAGAACTAGCAAGTCCTCAGATGGGATGACGGCTAACGTTTTTGCAAACGCGAAATATTCGTCATTGGTTTTGAATTTGCTCATGACCTCACCCTTTTCCAATTTTATAGTAACATATTACAACATATTGAAATGTTATTCAAGAACTTAATCAATAAATTATCAATAAATCAGGCGATTTCCACGCTTTTTTGATGATGTGTAAAACGAGAGGAATAAAAAGGTTTTGTGAAGTTTGTTTTAAGTAAGGTTAAGGGAATGATCGAACAAAGCTGGGAAAATGATCAGAGATAAATAGAGTAGGTAAGAAATTATCCGGCTCAATCAGCGGGTTTTTGGATTCAGATTTGCCAATTCACCGGTCAGTGACCATGTGCGAACTTGGGTGATTCGAACGGGAATAATTTTCCCAATCAAATCCATAGGACCTTTGAAATTAACAATTTTGTTATGGGGCGTATAACCGGATAAGCGGGTTAAATCGGTTTTAGACACCCCTTCTACCAACACCGGTACAATTTTGCCAGCAAAACGTTGATTTCCGGCGAGATAGCCTTCGTTGATGTGTTGATTCAATAGCTGTAAACGGATTTTCTTTTGTGAAACAGGGACATCGTCGCGATAGGCTGCAGCAGGGGTGCCAGATCGTGGGGAGTAAATGAAAGTATATGCCCCTTCAAACCGTGCTTCTTGTACCAACGACAAAGTGTCCGCGAAGTCAACATCCGTTTCGCTCGGAAAGCCAACGATGATATCGGTTGTAATTGAAACGCCTGGAATTGCTATTCTGAGTGAACGTATGAGATTCAAATAATGATCTCGAGTATATTTGCGATTCATCGCTTTAAGGATTCGATCCGATCCCGATTGCACGGGAAGATGGATATGGGGCATTAAGTTACCCCCTTGAGATAAGACAGTAATCAATTCGTTCGAGAAATCTTTTGGGTGGGAGGTGGTGAAGCGAATTCTCGGAATGGGTAATTGCGAGAGATCGGCTAACAGATCCGCAAAACTTTGTGTCTCACCAGGCAAATCCAACCCATAAGAATTCACATTTTGACCTAGCAATGTGATTTCTTGGTAGCCTTCATCGATCAAGGAGCGGACTTCTTTAATAATGTCCGCTTTGTCTCGAGAACGTTCTTTTCCTCGAGTATATGGAACGATACAATAGGTACAAAATTCGTCACAGCCATACATGATGTTTACCCATGCCTTGAATCGGTTCTTTCTCAGCGCAGGAAGATCTTCCACAATGCACCCTTCCATTGACAAAACATCAATCAATTGTCCTTTATCATGAATGACCTTTTCCAAGTACTCGGGAAACAAATGTAAATTATGCGTACCGAAGACCAGGTTTACATGACGATACTTTTTTAGAATTTTATCGACGACCACTTCTTCTTGTGGCATACAGCCAGAAACGGCAATGATCAAGTCGGGGTTTTTTTCTTTATATTGTTTGAGTCGTCCGATTTCGCCAAATACTTTTTGTTCTGCATTTTCTCGCACGGCACAGGTGTTTATCAAAATGAGATCTGCTTGTGCTAAAGAAAGAGCAGGCGAAAAGCCCATGGCTTCACATAGGGCCGCTAAGTGCTCAGAATCGGCTTCATTGGCTTGACAGCCATGAGTTTCAATGGCATAGGTGCGATTTGTTCCTATAAAACGAAAGCGATCATCAAACTCAAAACGAATCGTATCTGGGCGCGATGCGGTCCGTTTTCGGGCGCTGTTGATCATTGGCTTATGGTTATTATCGGTCACTAAATGTGTCTCCTTTACAAAAAGATCAATCCGTAAGATTGATCCGTTGGATTTTATTGTTTGTCAGATCAAGACAGACGGCATTAAACTGAAGTGGTCCTTCTTTTTCGGGATGGACTCGTTCGGGAACGCCGGTAATGAATTTACGGATAGCTTGTTGGATGTTGCCACCAATGACACTGTATCGAACACCCGTCATTCCAACATCGCTAATATAAAGCATGCCTTTCGGAAAGACGCATTCATCCGCAGTTGGAACATGCGTGTGAGTGCCAATGAGCGCACTTACCCGACCATCTAGATAATTCGCCATCGCATACTTTTCGCTAGTGGCTTCCGCATGAAAATCAACGACGATAAAATCACTGGAGATATCTTTTAACAATTCATCCATCTTGGTGAAAGGATTGTCGATGGGATCATGCATAAAGACACGACCGAGCAAATTGATGATGGTGATGGACTGCTCGTTGAATCGATAGGTAATGGCTCCTTTTCCGGGTGTACCGGGTCCATAATTGGCCGGTCGGATGACGTAATCCTCATCCAAAACGCTGAGAGCGTCTTTTCGAGAAAACGCATGATTTCCTAAGGTGAAGATGTGGACACCACGGGATAAATAGTCCTTGTAAATCGCTTCGGTCAATCCGTTACCATTGGCAATATTTTCTCCGTTGACGATGATTAAGTGCGGTTTGTATTCTTGCTTGACAACGGGAAAGAAACGATCGAATGCTTCTCGACCGCGTTCCATGTATACATCACCGATAAAAAGAATTTTCATACTGTCATTCCTTAATAGGATAGCCTTCCGATCGGAAGGCTATCAGGGTTTTATTTAGCAATGTCTTGGGCTCGGGTTTCCCGGATAACAGTCACTTTGATGGTGCCGGGATAACTCAGTGTATCTTCAATTTTTTGCTTGATTTCGCGAGCAACGAGATATGTTTTGGCATCATCGATCTCATTGGGCTTGACAATGACACGAACTTCTCTTCCCGCTTGAATGGCATAGGCCTGTTCCACACCGGCAACTGAATGCGATATCTCTTCTAACTGTGTGAGTCGTTTGATGTAATTTTCCAGTGATTCACTCCGGGCTCCCGGTCTTGCGGCAGAGAGTGCATCCGCAGCGGCAACCAAGACACCAATAATCGTTTTTGCGTCCGTGTCTCCGTGATGACTGGAGATGGCATCGATCACTGGTTTGGATTCATGATACTTGTTTGCGAGTTGTACGCCGATATCGACATGGGATCCTTCCATTTCATGATCGACGGCTTTACCAATGTCATGAAGCAATCCAGCGCGTTTCGCAATCACTTCATTTTCACCAAGTTCAACGGCCATTTTTCCTGCAAGAAACGCGGTTTCTATGGAATGCTGTAACGCGTTTTGCCCATAGGAAGTCCGGTAATGCAAACGGCCAATCAATTTGACAAGATCGGGATGCATCCGGCCAACACCGGTTTCAAAAACAGCTTTATCACCCATATTGCGGATGAACTGGTCGACCTCGACTCGGGTCTTTTCTACGATTTCTTCGATTCGTGCAGGATGGATCCGCCCATCAAGGATCAATGTTTCAACGGATTTCTTGGCAATTTCGCGACGAATAGGATCGAATCCAGATAAAACGACAGCTTCTGGCGTGTCATCAATAATCAAATCCACTCCGGTCAAGGCTTCAATCGTTCGGATATTGCGTCCCTCACGACCGATGATGCGTCCTTTCATTTCATCGTTAGGGAGCGTAACAACCGAGACGGTCGATTCGGCCGTTACATCCTGTGCGTATTTTTGGATCGCTTGCGTAATGATTTCTTTGGCGACTTTTTGTGCTTCCTGTCGCGCATCTTCTTCGCGGTCGCGCAAGAAACGGTCTATCTCTTGGGCCATGTCTTCCTCGACACGTTTCATGATCACGGTTTTAGCTTGTTCTTCCGTGAAGTTGGCGATTTCAAGGAGTTTTGTATTTTGTTCTTGGATGATGCTTTCCAATTTGCTGTTTTTTTCCTCAAGAGCGTTTTTCTTGTCATCGAGAATTTCTTCTTTACGATCTAAATTCAGTTCACGCTTGTCTAAATTGGCCGAACGACGTTCGATCAATTCTTCACGCTGATTGACACGATGTTCCAATTCTGTCACAATCGAGCGTTTTTCTTTTATGAGTTTATCGTTTTCCGAATTGAGATTGTAAATCTCTTGTCTTGCTTCAAGGAGTTTCTCTTTTTTGATTTTTTCCGCTTGAGTATTTGCGTCATCAATGATGTCTTTAGCCTTGTTTTTGGCGGTCTGGAATCCCTTTTCGACGACCGATACTCGAATAAGGAACCCAGCGACTCCCCCAATCGCTAAGCCGAGCAAACTGGAAATAATAATCTCTAGCCAGGGCATAATTATTACCTCCATTTATTCAGTTGAGTTATATAAGAGCAAGCAGAAGTTGGCTAACGTCTGTTGCCACCAATATACATTATTTCTTACATTCAATTATAATATATTACTGGCCAATAGTCAAAAATTATTTACCGAAAAAAAGAAAAGCCCAATTAAGAGCTTTCCTTGCTGATATTTAATTTTTGCCGAATCAAGTTGGTCAACTCTTCCATTAAATTCGGGTTTTCCTCAATGTATTTCTTGGCGTTTTCTCGTCCTTGGCCAATCTTCTGATCTTGATAGGAATACCAAGAACCACTTTTTTTAATCAACTCATGTTCGACTGCCAGATCGACGATCTCACCAACCTTGGAAATCCCTTTTCCAAAGATAATATCGATTACACAAGTTTTGAAAGGTGCGGCTACTTTATTTTTTACGACTTTGACTCTGGCTTGATTACCGATGAAAGCCTCGCCTTCCTTGATTTGTTCTCCACGGCGGATTTCCAAACGAACGGATGCATAAAATTTAAGTGCACGACCGCCAGGCGTCACTTCCGGATTGCCGAACATGATGCCAACTTTTTCGCGGATTTGATTTATGAAAATGGCGATACACTGAGATTTCGATAACACTCCTGAAAGTTTGCGCATGGCTTGACTCATCAATCTTGCTTGTAATCCAACATGAGAGTCTCCCATTTCACCCCGTATTTCTGCTTCTGGAACTAAGGCGGCGACGGAATCCACAACCATGATGTCGACGGCACCGCTTCTAACCAACGCTTCGGCAATTTCTAGCCCTTGTTCGCCAGTATCCGGTTGGGACAAGATCAAGGAATCGATATCTACGCCAAGTTGTTTGGCGTAAACAGGATCGAGCGCATGTTCGGCATCAATAAAAGCGGCAAAGCCTCCGCGTTTTTGAACCTCGGCAATCGCATGCAACGCAAAAGTGGTTTTTCCTGAGGATTCTGGTCCGTATATTTCCACAATCCGTCCTCGCGGGTAGCCGCCAACTCCCAGAGCTGCATCCAACGAAATGGAACCGGTGGAGATAGATTCGACATTCATGGTCGATGAGGCTTCTCCGAGGATCATCACTGCCCCCTTCCCATATTCCTTTTCGATCTCTTTTAAGGCAATTTCCAAGCTTTTTCTTCTTTTTTCGTCTGCCATGTCGGCCTCCTGTCTAAGAGCTGAACGGTTCAGTCACATAATACGCAACCAAGCAATGTATTTCTTTATATGGATTCAAGAATTATTTTGCGATTCTTTAAAAAATAATCGATGCCGGAGATCAAAGTGAGGATGACCGACAAACCAATCAAACAATAGCCGATGATCCATATCCATGATTGATTCACCGGCATCAAGAAGAAATACCAAATGATCGTCATCATGGTGACAGCTGTTTTGTATTTCCCAAGTTGAGAGGCAGCGATGATCTTGCCTTCTCCTACCGCAACCAAGCGGATGGATGTGACGATTAATTCACGGGCGATGATGATGAGTGGAATCCAAAAAGGCATCCACATTGAAGGCACTGCTCGGAAGTTATCCGAAAGGATCACCAAAGCACTGATCACCAGTAGTTTATCCGCTAACGGGTCCATGAATTTTCCAAAAGTGGTGATCAAGTCAAATTTTCGAGCGATCAAACCATCCAAGTAATCCGTGAGCGATGCGATGACAAATATGATGCCCATGATCCAATAAGTGGCATTCCCGATCGCATTAATGAATAAATACAGGACAATCATTGTCGGGACTAGAAACATACGTAAAAGTGTCAGTTTGTTTGGAAGATTCATCAAAGTCACCTCGTTACTTAATTATACCACATTAAGCCAAAACCGGAAAGAAAAAACCGCTCGAGATATGAAAAAAGTACTCCGTAAATCAAGAGTACTTAAATCTGTTTTTTTATGAGTGATTTTGGAAGAAATTCACTCTTCTTCCGAGGGGATGATAACATTGTGAAATACCTCTTGGACATCGTCCAATTCATCCGTCATGTTCAGAAATCGTCGAAGTTTTCCAACATCTTCGGGCGATAACTCAATCAATTCATTGGGAATGTAAGCGACTTTATCTTCCAAGTAGGTTAATTCTTTTCCCGTTGCAACCAAAGCATCTTTGATTTTGTCTAAATCTCCAGGAGCTCCATAGATGGAGACAACGCCTTCTTCCGCTTCGATATCTTGAATATCAATTTCAGCATTCATCATCGTTTCCAATGCTTCATCTTCATCCATGCCTTCAAAGCTAATCAAAGAACAAAAACGGTATTGATAGGTCACGCTGCCGCTGACACCCAGCTTTCCACCAGTTTTGGTGAAACAACTCCGAACTTCACCGAAGGTCCGATTCACGTTATCTGTCAGACATTCAACGATGAGCGTCGATCCTCCCGGACCAAAGCCTTCATAGCGGACAGGAGCGAAATCTTCACCTGCACCACCTTTCGATTTATCAATGTTTCTCTTAATTACATCACCCGGAACCTGGTTTTGTTTTGCTCTTTCAATACAGCGTTTTAGCGTTAGATTGCTATCGGGATCCGGTCCACCTGTTTTAGCTGCCATATATATTTCTTTACCGAATTTAGAATATAGTTTACTTTTAATCAAACTTGTTTTAGCCATTGCTTCTTTTCTTACTTCATGGGCTCTCCCCATAAATGACACCACCAATCAGATTTTTGTTTTTTTGGTTTTTTCGGGAGTCAATTCAACGATACCCGATTTGTATAACGCGCCGAGAGCACGTTTGAAGGCGGATTTGCTCATTCGAAATACTTCTTGGATGATTTCCGGATTGGTTTGATCCGTATAAGGCATCTCTTTGTTATGTTGGTCCATATATGCTAAAATGCGCAAACCATCTTCATGTAACATGATTTCTTTTTGTTCGATCAGCGTACCGACATATTCGTTGGTTTCTGTTAATTTTAAAATCCGGGCTTCAACCGCTTGACCCAACCGATGCGGTTGCCGGGTATTGTTGTTGTGAATGAATATTTCTTCCCCTCTTTCCGTGAACGCCACCAAACCTTCCGGTAGTAACGTTTGTACCCAAGCGGGATAAGTTTTGCCGATTTCTAAGGAAGGAGGTAGAGAAAAATAAGAAGCGATCTGCTTTCTACCCACAGGCTTTCCATAAAGCAAGCCTTTCTTCTCTTTCATGACAACGAAAACTCGATCGCCTGTTATTGGCCATTCTTTGAGATTGAAAGGCAGATCATCCTTGGAGCACAGCAAGTGCTTGATCAAATGATTGTCCAAGAATATCCCATATTTTGGGTTATGGTCAACAACGGGAAGAAATGCAGCTTGATTCAAAGTGATGGTTGCTTCTTTGGTCGAAGCAGTCCATCTTCCGGCATTGTCCGGATAAATAAACACACGAACACGACTCCCGGGAAGATAATTGTCTAATGCTTCTTTTTTATGTAAAAACACTTCCTGGTTGCCATCCGTCAAGAGGTAAGCGATCGGTGTTTCACGAAGAACCGTCAGTTCCTGATAATCACCAAGTTGCATGATAACCTCCAAGGGAGGTGGAAATTCCCAAAGGAACAAGCGCTAATAAAATGGCAGCTTTAAATTGACTGAGAAACGAATAATCTGCCACGCGACACAAAACATCCGGATCGCCGACGCGTCCGGAATGGAATGAAGTATGATTAGAAATAATATGTCTTACTGTCACAGTCAGATCCCTTCATTCTTTGAAACAGCATCATTATATCAAATCATAGATTATTTGTCCACTTGAGAAAATGATAAATGGAGGTCCATCCGGAAAAAAAACGAATCAACCTCCATCGAAATGATGGCAGTTATGATTGAAATCCACCAATGATCTCACGATAAAATATGACTGCTTCTGCCAAGGCATCAAGACGTAAGGATTCATCAATTCCATGCATCTTTTTGAGATCACGATTATGAACGCGGATGGGAGAAAAGCGAAGTGCAGAGTCTGAAATTTCTGTATAAAATCGAGCATCTGTTCCCCCCAACACCACGTAGGGAGAGACCAACACATCGGGAAATGTTTTTTGGATAATCGAGACCAGATATCGATAACTATCGCTCTTGGTTGAAACCATCGGGGTCGCTTCTCTGCCTTCCAATATCTGGGCGGAAATACCATAGCGTTTGGCTATCTTGGATAAAACCAAGTGAGTACTTTCGATTCCTTGGATCGGATGGGTTCGAATATTCGCCAACACACTTGCCTCGGCAGGTATCACATTGGCCGCTTCGCTACCTTTCATCATGGTGAAAGCAATGGTGGAAGAAAAAAGTGCACGTCCATAAGGATTGATTTTCGGCAACAGCCAAGTGACCAGTCCTTTAAATAGCCACATATTTCCAAAGAGAAGTCGATACAAAAACGCCATGGAAGGCGCGACCGTCTTGAACAAGTCTGCCACTTCTGGAATCATTTTGGTTTTTAAAGGAAAGCGAGATTCCACATGGTGGATGAACTCCGCCAATCGAGCAATCGGTGTATGCCGGGGTGGCGTGGATGAATGACCGCCGTCGCTTTTGGCAGTGAATTGGATATTCACATAGCCTTTTTCCAAAATACCGATCAATGCAACCGCTTGTTTGGCTGTTGGAAGCGCACCAGTGACGATCGCTCCACCTTCATCCAAAACCAAAGCGGGGCGAATGTGTTGTTCTTTTAGCCAATCGACCGTCTTTTTGGCTCCGGTTCCAGAGATTTCCTCATCAGAAGAGGATGCCAAATAAACATCATTATTTGGAGTGAAACCGGTAGCCAACAAATCTTCAGTTGCTTGAAAAAACGCAAACAGTGTCGATTTTGTGTCAAAAGTGCCGCGGCCAAATATTTCTCCACTTTCAATTGTTCCTTCAAAAGGATCATAATGCCAACCGGCTTTGTCGGCAGGAACGACATCTTGATGTGCCATGAGGACCAGCGGATCTCCGGGATTTTTCCCTTTCCAGTGAAAGATCATCGATCCACCAGGAAAGACGGTTTTTTTCAACTGTTGGTGGACAAGCGGAAACAGTGATTCCATTGTTTGTTGCATAGCACGGAAGTTTTCTTCAGCGGCATCACTGAACCCAGCAATCGTTTGGTGTCGAATCAATTTTTGTAAACCCAGCCCGTATGCTTCTTCTTTTTGCGGATCGGAAACATAGAGCGACTCGGGAAGAGGGGGCACGCGCATCCAAAGCGCTCTGATGACAGCGATAAGGAGCAGAAGGATGAATAAACCGATGATTCCGAGCAATGAATATAAGATGACATCAACCATAAAGCAATCCTCCTAAAGCATTTTTTTTGCATGTAATATTTTCGCAAAAATGACAGACACGATCGCAGCGAGCACGATGACGATCGCAATATTGCCTGTGATAAATTTCGGGATAAAGATTGCCAACAATGTGACAAAAAGGAGCGGTGCAGGGATGAATTTGGGGTTTCGAAGAAAATACTTATAGCCCAAAGCTCCAAAGAGTGCGCTCACTACCCAATTGAATGCTGGCTGTAAAATTGGCGATTGCAGCAACGGCTTCAGGGGCAACAACAAGATGATTCCGAGTGTCATGATCACCACCGTTGTGATCGTCGAAGCGGCTACGGATAACGTCGCAACCACTTCGTTTTCTTCAGTACCGATTTCTGTTTTCACGATTCCCGACGCGTTGATAACGCACGGAATCTTGAGATTGGCAAGATTCCCGGTGATAAAGGCGAGGTAGGTCGCTCCGGTTCCTAAGAATGGCGCGTAGGTAATCACTTCAATAATCCCACCGGGTAGATATAAAAGTGACAACGTCATGACAGAGATTGCCAATTTATTGAAATCCGGGCCGACGCCGCTCGCTAACCAAATAATAATGGGGACCATCAACATGATGATAAGTCCTATCGTCATGAAGATTCGACCAATCCGATGCATTCTATCATTATAGGAAAGAGAAGATTTCATTAGTAGATACCTCCCAGACCCAATAAAACAGCAACCGTCATCCCAACCAGCATTGAGAGCGCGAGCTGAAAGTTTTCCAGCCATTTGAGCTTGGCTTTTCGGACCAAAAAGTCGAATCCAGCCATCGCGAGTAGCGAAACGCCAAACACAATCAAGGGAACAAAGGTGGGATGATCTTCGATAATGTAGTTGCCTAAATCGTCCATCACATAAGCGCCGGCTTCAATCACCTTGGTCTCAAACTTGAACACCTTTGCCAACGCATCGCCAAAATAAGCCAAGATCATACCGATAAATACGGCATCAAAGAGCACTTTCCCAAATCCGCCGCTTTTTTCACCGGTTGCTTTTGCAAGTACTTTAGTTTGATATTTTTTGAGGAAAAATAAAGCAAACAATCCACCCCAAATGATTGATATCGTCATAGCAAAGGCAATAGTGACGAAGTTTTGAGTGGTGAGTGTCAACACAGTGATCCCTTCGGCTGCCACACTCGCTGCCATCAATTCATAATGAAGGGCACCGACAACGCTGAGTCGAATCCAGGGAAGCGGTATTCCTAATAATCCGGCCATCGTGATGACGCCAATGAATATGCCGACGGATGGTAAAATCGAAAACGTGATGGAACTGACCACCGCTTTGGATATTTGTTCTCGGGTCATTCCCAATACTTTGGATTGCCGATATGCTTTGAAGGCAAAGAAGAGCGAACCAAGGATGATAAATCCGGTGATAAATCCGCCGATCAAATACATCCACCACGCTTCTTTCACCAGGTTGACATCGGTGATGGCTAGAAACAAAATACATCCCCCCTTTGATTATCATGGGTTCATTTTACTGAAGTGCGTCTTTCTTTTCAAGCCAAGCCGAAAAAAAACCGAGATTTTTACTCCCGGTTCATCCGATTCAGTTTTTTTTGATACCGCTCTTCTTCACTATAGACGCAACCACAATATTTCTGCAGATATAGCCCACAGTCACGTGCGCGTTGTTGTCCCTCCCGAAAATAAGGACGAAAATCGATATAGTGAAACAAGATGCCGACTTCTTTGCTCACTGTTTCCGCGATTTCTTTTAAAACATCCTGTGCCTGATACGGACTAATGAACAACGTTGAAGAAAAAGCATCGAAGCCTTCGGCTTTCGCTCTTTTTGCTGTCGTTTCAAGTCGATCGCGGTAACAGTGGCGACAGCGATCATCGGGATTGTCAGCGACCAGTTTGAGAAAATGTCGAAGTCCGTAGTCGGATTCCACAATCAATGGAAGCGAAATCGAGGCCGCATAGTCTTTTAGCGTCTCAAACCGGGCCATGTACTCGGTTGCCGGGTGGATATTGGGATTATACCAATATCCGACGACATCAATCGCTTCTTTGCGACATTGCTCCACACACATGATCGAGCAAGGAGCGCAACAAATATGTAATAGAAGTTTCATAGTCATCCCCTTATAACAACGTCAACCGCTCAATGGCCGGTCGATACATTTTTTTAGCTGAAGCTTCCAAATATTGCCGGGCAAGCACTGGATTTGATTCCAGTGATGAATATCCTTGAAGGAAAAGGATTCCCAGTTCATATAGCCCTTCTGGGTCATGACGCTCCAAAGCGGCTTGTTTCAAAAAATGGAGTGCGTGATCGAAGTCGTTTTTTTTCAATAATTGATAGAGGGCGATCATCGCTTTTCCCAGACCTAGTTCGCTGGATCGTTCCAACCAGTAGCGACTGATCCGAAGTGATTTTTCGACACCCATTCCCGATTGGTACAAGAGCGCGAGGTAATAGCAACTATACGCCTCATTTGGTTTTGCCCGAGAAGGTTCTTTGAGATAAGCGCGAAACAGCTCAATTGCTTTTTTTGACCAACGTTTGGCTTTGTTTTTCTGCTTGGCTTTTTGCGAGCGTTCGTATAACAACACAGCATATTTGTAATACGCGCCGCTCACTCCTCCCGCCAAGGCTTTTTGATAAGATTTTTCTGCTAATGACAGATCGACCGGACGACCGATTCCCCGTTCATGAAGGATGCCCAACCAATAATGGGCGG
>JAAYZB010000068.1 GCA_012515085.1 Acholeplasmataceae bacterium | reverse complement strand
GGAGATTATCCCTTGATTCATACCGAAACTTATACCGAACTCCTTCAGGCCCAAGGAGCGATCCGTGTTCCGACATATGAAGGAAAACGAGGCCATCCGCTTTTTATGGTGCAAGAACTTCGAGAGGCATTACTGAAAGAACCCATCGACTCCAATCTCAAGCGATTTCGTGATCAATTTCCTGTTAGTGAGGTCGCTGTGGATGATTCAGGAATTTTGAAAGATGTGGATACTTTTTCAGATTGGATGTTGATCGAACATTTGATGGAAGGAAGGGGATAGCGAGTGATAGTTCGAAATTATTTTCGGGCAGAAAGCCCAGAGGCGGCATTTCAAGTGTTGACTGAAGATCCAAAAAGTGTCATTCTTGGAGGTGGTCTTTGGCTGAGACTGTCGTTTTCGGAGGTCTCAACCTTGATTGGATTAGAGAAATTGGGACTGGATCGAATCGAAGAAGATGACCAATGGATCAAATTGGGATCTCAAGTGACGTTGAGGGACCTTCAAACCTCCACGCCACTGCAATCATTGGCGGGAGGTATTCTATCACAGGCCTCCGAGCACATCATGGGGATCGGCGTTCGAAACGTTGCCACGATTGGCGGAACGATCTGCGGTCGTTACGGGTTTAGCGATCTTTTGACAGCGTTGCTGGCTCTAGATGCCAGACTCGTCTTTTTTAAAACAGAAGAGCTGTCGTTGAAGCAATATTTAGCGAAAAAAAAACCACTCCGAGACATCTTGTTGTCAATTCGAATCCGCAAGACGCCGGGAGCGGGATATTTTCATAAAATCAGCACGACTGCACTTGATTTTGCCATTTTAAACTTGGCGATCGCTCGGCGAGCAGGGAAATATAAAATTGTGGTCGGATCACGACCAGGTATCGCAAAATGTGCTGAAAACGCTATGGAGTATCTGGATCAAATCGAAAATCCTTCCGAATCCGATATTCTAAAGGCAACGCAATTGGCATTGGAAGAACTGACTTTTTCCACTAATTTGAAAGCCACTCAGGAATACCGACAGGAACTCGCCCGCGTGTATGTTGAACGGGGACTGAAGGCGGTGATTGGTCTTGAATATTAATTTTTTGTTGAATGGCACCTTGAAAGTCGTCAACATTTGTCCGGGAGAAATGCTGCTGGATACGCTTAGAAAACTAGATATTTTATCCGTAAGGCGCGGTTGTGATACGACGAGCTGCGGTGTCTGCACGGTATTATTAGACAATAAACCGATTCCTTCGTGTTCTTTTTTGAGTGTCCGGGCTGATGGACATGCGGTGACGACCGTCGAAGGCATTCCGGAAGAAGCGGAAAAACTGGCAAAATGCTTTGGAGAAGAAGGCGCGGATCAATGTGGATTTTGTAATCCCGCTTTTTCCCTCACAGCCTATGCGATGAAACAAGAAAAGATCGTGTTCGATGAACAAACCATCAAAGATTATTTAGTTGGGAATTTGTGCCGTTGTACCGGATATTTGTCTCAAGAAAAAGCCCTTCGAAAATACTTGGGGGTGGACCAATGAAAACCGTACAGACAATCCAACCCTCCGTAGACGGGAAAGGGCTGATGATGGGGAGAAAAGGCTATACCGATGATTACAAAGAACCCGGGTCACTCATCATCAAGATTCTTCGAAGCCCTTATGCTCACGCCAAAATCAAGCAGATAGATTCGAGCAAGGCCTCGCCCTTACCAGGAGTACGGATGATCTTGACGGCTGCAGATTTTCCACGGATTCCGTTTACCCGAGCCGGTCAAGGATACCCAGAGCCTTCTCCTCATGACAAGTTCGTGCTCGATGAAACCCTTCGCTATGTGGGGGATGAAGTATTGGCTGTTGTGGCTGAGAGCGAAGAAGTGGCTGAAAAAGCTTTGTCGCTCATCCGAGTGGATTATGAAGTCCTGGAGCCGATTTTGGATTTCGAAACAGCCTTAGATCATCCGGTGCTGATTCATCCCGAGCCAGAGATCAAAGAAATGTTTCCCATCGGATTCGATCCTAAACGAAACTTGGCAGCCAGTTATCAAATGGAAGTGGGAGAGGTTATAAAAGAATTAGCCGCTTGTGATACAATTGTCAAATCGCGATTTTTCACCCAAGCTCAAGCCCATGTGATGATGGAACCGCATGCGGTCAATGCGCGTATCGATTATCAAAATCGATTAGTGATCTATTCCTCGACGCAAACACCGTTCCATATTCGCCGAATCATTTCTCAAGCGCTTGAGATCCCCATTTCCCAAATTCGGGTGATCAAACCGCGTGTAGGAGGAGGCTTTGGTGGAAAACAAGCCATACATGGAGAAATGTTTGCGGCTTTTGTCACTTGGAAAACCAAACAGCCAAGCACGCTTGTATACACACGAAAAGAAGTGTTTTCTTCGACTTATACACGACACCCGATGCGACTTGACCTGACCCTCGGAGCGATGAAAGACGGCACGTTAAAAGCGATTGATTGTCAAGTGCTCTCGGACACGGGAGCTTACGGCGAGCATGCGCTCACCGTCTTCATGGTAACCGGATCCAAAGTATTGCCGCTTTATAACAAAGTATCCGCAGTCCGGTTTGGCGGCCATGTGGTGTATACAAATCACACACCCGCAGGTGCGTTTCGTGGATATGGTGCGATTCAAGGAAATTTTGCTTTGGAATCCGCAATCGACATGTTGGCCAAAAAGTTAAAAATGGATCCGCTTAAACTTCGGGAAATGAACATGATGAAAGAGGGCGAAACTTCTCCGATTTTCGCCATCATGGGGGAAGGAACCGCGGGGACAGCCATGATCATGGATACATGCAAACTTGAGGAATGCATCGCACGGGGAAAAGCACTCATCGGATGGGAAGACAAATACCCCCGGTTTCAGGAAACGAAGACAACCGTTCGCGCGGTCGGGATGGCACTTGCTATGCAAGGAAGCGGGATTCCTTTGATCGACATGGGATCGGCAACCATCAAACTGAACGATGATGGGTTCTATAACCTATTGGTAGGAGCGACGGAAATCGGCCAAGGCAGCGACACGGTTTTATCTCAGATTGCGGCGGAAGTGTTGGAAACGACGCTCGATAAGATCATCATCTATTCTTCTGATACAGACTTGACGCCCTTCGATGTGGGAGCTTATGCATCCAGTACGACCTATGTTTCTGGAAACGCCGTCTTGAAAGCCGCCAAAGCTTTAAAAGCGAAAATGATCGATAAAGCTGCGCAACTCTTGGAAGTGGAATCCGATTCATTGGTCTTTGATGGAACAATGTTTCAGGACCTAAAAACCGGAAAATCCATCAGTTTGACGGATTTCTCCAATCAGATTACCTATTCCAAACAACAAGAGCAACTTTCTGCCACCGCGAGTTATGTCGGTCATAAATCACCGCCACCTTTCATGGCTGGATTTGTTGAAATCGAAATCGACAAACAAACCTGTGAACTATCCATTGAGCATTACGTGAGCGTCGTTGATTGTGGGACACCCATCAACTTGAAACTCGCACAAGGACAAGTGGAAGGAGCCATTGTACAAGGATTGGGAATGGCTCTAACCGAAAACGTCAAGGAAAGTTCCCAAGGGAAATTGTTGACGGGAGATTTGTTGTCCTACACGATTCCCACGCGGAAAGAAATCAAACGCCTGACAACGGAGTTCGTCTCCAGTTACGAAAAATCCGGTCCCTACGGAGCCAAGTCAGTGGGTGAAGTAGGCATCGACACACCGCCAGCAGCACTGGCGAACGCCATTGAAAATGCCTTGGGGGTTCGAATCACTTCTTTACCCCTCACCCCGGAAAAAATCTTCTTCGCCATGAAAGAAAAGAGGTCAAACAATGAATAATCAAACAATGAAACGAGTCACAACCATTCTCTTTTTTGGGTCTCTTTGGGGACTGATTGAAGCAACGCTGGGATATTTGTTGCATTTTCTTCCCGTCCTTGTTGCGGGGGGGATTCTTTTTCCGCTTGCAACCGGGATATTAGTCCGTACATATCAAGTAAGCGGAAAACGAATGGATCTGGTGTTGGTGGGATTTCTTGCGGCGATAATCAAAAGCGTGAATTTGCTCATGCCACAAATATCAATTTGGAAAACCATCAATCCGATGATGAGCATTTTGTTTGAAGCCCTTTGTGTCGTTATGGTGATTGCGGTTGTTCAACGGAATCAACCGGTGATCGCTTTTGCCGTCTTGCCGCTTGCCAGTATCATTTGGAGGGGATTATATCTAGGTTATATGGGAATCCAGTATCAAGTCACCGGATTTCTTTCGATTCATTTGGAAAGTGTGGAGAACATTCTCTCTTTCGTGCTCTTGTACGGGGTCATGAGTGGTTTGGTCGCGGGTCTTTTCGCCTTTTGGATAGTCTACCTGAAAAAACGCTGGCAACTTCCTTGGGAGGTTCGAGCAACACTCGCACTCCCAATGTTGGGGCTAGCGATTCTCTTGACGGTGTTTTTATAAAAAAACGGGCAGAGGAGGGGCGTACGGATGGATGCTTTTTATGAACGCTATTTTGATTTGAAACGCCGAGGTATCCCGATAATGGTGGTGACTGCAGTTGCCAAAGAAGGTTCAGGACCAGTGGATGTCGGCAAAAAAATGGTTGTATTTGGCGAGCGTGAATCCTTTGGGACCGTCGGCGGTGGCGCCATTGAACATTTGGCACAAGATCAAGCCCGACAACTTCTCAAAGAACGCCGGCATCTGTTACAGACATATCTCCTCGATGAAGAGAAAGTGATTCCGAATACCCAGACGGTGCCAATGGTATGTGGGGGGCAAGTGACGTTGTACTATGAATATGTAGGGCCTCGAGCCACCGTCTATCTCTTTGGGGCTGGCCATGTCGGCCAAGCACTCGCTCGCATTTTACACACGCTCGATTTTCACTTGATTGTTATCGATCCCCGCGATGAAGTGTTGAAGCGATTCGAAATGGCCGATGAAAAATATAACGATTCTTTTGCGGATTTCATTACCAGGAACTCTCTTGAGCCACAGTCCTTGGTGGTCGTTGCCACGCCAGCTCATCAATCGGACTACCATGTGATCAATAAAATCATTGAACTTCAATTAGAACCGCGATATGTAGGAATGCTGTGTTCTCCAGAGAAATTGGCTGACTATTTGGAGCGGACTACCCGCGAATTCGGCAAAGAGGTAAACCTTTCCTATTTTTATTCTCCCATCGGATTGGATACCGGAGGGAACACACCGGAAGAGATTGCCGTTTCGATTTCTGCCGAGATGTTGGCTGTGATCCATGGGAAAACTGGACACAAGCATTTACGGGAGGTGCACCATGCTGAGAATCATTACTGGTAGCATCCATTCCGGAAAATCCAAACGGTTGATGGCGTTGTTCGAATCTGAAAAAAAGGGCGATGGATTCGTTGCCATCAAACGCATCATCCAAGGAAAAATCGC
>JAAYZB010000067.1 GCA_012515085.1 Acholeplasmataceae bacterium | reverse complement strand
GGATTGTTTGATAACGATCACCAAGACTATAGCGACTTTGCCACTTGGGCCAAAAAGATTGATAAAAAATTACCTGTAAATATGATATCGCTCGTCGGACACGGCACCATCCGGATTGGAATCAACGGCAAAGGCAATGAGCTTTTAACCGCCGATCAATTAGTCGAAATGGAACGCGTGATTGAAAAAACCTTAAACCAAGGGGCTGCAGGCGTTTCATTTGGACTGATGTACGAACCGGGTCAATTCGCACCTTTTTCAGAATTGGAAAAAGTGGCGCGAATTGTCAAAAAACACGATAAAATCGTCACCTTCCACGCCCGGGCTTGTTCAAAAGTATCGACATCCTATCAGCCTCCGGTTGGTGGAAGAGCCCATAATCTCAGAGCGATGGATGAAGTGTTGCAGATTGCTTTCAACACTCGGGTTCGCACCGAATATTCTCATTTGATTTTTGTGGGGAAAAAATCATGGAACACGGTTGAAGAATCGCTTCGACTATTGGAGGATGCGAAGAAAACCGGTCATGACATCGGCTTCGATCTTTATCCAATGGAATTTGGAGCGTCAATCATCACCGTGGTTTTACCACCGTGGTATTTAGGGATGAAACCTAAGAAACAGAAACGCTTATTCACAAAAATTCGATTGGCGATCGAAGTGTTTGTTGCAAAAAAAGCGTTGGGGTTCGGATTTCATGATATTTTGATTGCGAACACCTTCGGTCAAATTCCAGAAATTGAAGGCAAACGGATCTCTGAAATTGCCAAAGAAAGAAAGCAAAGGCAATTGAAAACGTATTTGGACATCATTGAAAAGACAAACGCCAAAGTCAATGTTTTGATGTTCAATTATCAAAACAAAGACATCATTGAAAGGCTTCGACATCATCCACAAGCGGTATATATGACGGATGCTTGGATCGAACCAGAGGCCTCCGTTCAAAATGATGCCAGCTATATTGCTTTTGCCAAATTTTTAAAACTAGCTCAAACGCAAGACGGGCTCTTGGAAGCCGCCATCCATAAGATGACTTTAAAAGCCGCCGAGCGCTTCAGAATCCCCGATCGGGGATTGTGTCAAGCGGGGAAATTCGCGGACATCAATGTGATTGATCCAAACCAATTAGCTTATATGGAAGGGAAAAATGTAAGTCCGAGTGGTTGGAAGTATATCCTAATCAATGGGCGGTTGGTTTTCATTGACGGAGAGGTCAATGATGAAACAATTGAAAATAGCGGCCGATTCATTCCGATCCCATAAAAGCCGGGAAACCGGCTTTTTCAATTTTTACCGGCTACCCAAGTGGCTCAGGCTATGATATAATGAGATTGTTTTTTTGGAGGGATGTCATTTGGCGAACACAGTCGTTGTTGTCGGAACACAATGGGGAGACGAAGGAAAAGGGAAGATTACGGATTATTTGGCTTCCAAAGCCGATGTTGTGGTTCGAAGCCAAGGTGGCAATAATGCCGGACATTCGATATTTTTTGGTGAAAAACGGTTTGCTTTACATCAAATACCCTCGGGAGTTTTTAATCCCAGATGTATCAATGTCTTAGCCGGTGGAATGGTTATCAATCCAAAAGCGATGCTTGAAGAATTATCAGCGCTCGAGCATGCCGGCATAACAGATTTTCAATTATATCTTTCGGATCGCGCTCATGTCGTGATGCCCTATCACCTGATCATGGACGAATTAATAGAAAAAATCCGATCGTCAAATCCGATCGGTACCACGAAAAAAGGAATCGGACCCGCCTATCAAGACAAAGCGGGTCGTTTTGGCATTCGTGTTGGTGAATTAAACCATTTCGACGCATTGAAAAACGCGGTCTCTTTAGCGCTAGCCTATTATAATCCGGTTTTGACCGCGTTTGGAATCGAGCCATTGTCCTTGGAGAATATCGTCGAAAGTTATTATCAATATGGACAGAAACTCCAGCGGTTTATTGCGGATACATCGATTCTCTTAAATCACGCCATCGATCAAGGTAAGAAGATATTATTTGAAGGGGCACAAGGGTCCATGCTCTGCATTGAACATGGAACCTATCCCTATGTCACCAGCAGCTCACCTACCGCAGCGTCGGTGCCTTTGAACGCTGGGATCGCCCCGAAATATATCCAAGAGGTGGTAGGAATCACCAAAGCCTACTCTACTCGCGTTGGCGCCGGGGTATTTTCTACAGAGTTTGAAGATGCGATCGCCAAACAAATACGAGAAAAAGGACACGAATATGGAACAACCACAGGCAGACCTCGACGAATCGGCTGGTTGGACACGGTCGTTTTGTGTCATGCGATCCGAATCAACGGAGTAAACGGACTTTCAATCATGTTGCTAGATGTGCTCTCAGGATTAGAAGAAATCAAAATATGTACAGGATATCGACTGGACGGGAAATTGATTGATTATATTCCCGCTTGGGTTGGAGATTACGAGAGAGTCGAACCGGTATATTTGACCTTGCCGGGTTGGCAAGAAGATATTACACAAGTCAAACGGTATGAAGATTTACCCGATAACTGTAAACAATATCTAAAAACAATCGAAACATTGACAAAAACAAAAATCACAATCATTTCGGTCGGCCCCGATCGAAATCAGACAGTGATTTTACAAAACTATTTTAAATAGACAAAGAAAAGAGAGTGAAAAATGCAAAGGCAAATCGTTGGGAAACACGCGGAACAAAAGCAACTGCAATCAAACATTCTTCAAATCTCGCAAGAAGCAAAAGCGATGAAAGCGAAGTATGACGATGTCATCGACGCTACCGTCGGCATGCTGCATCACGAAGATGGACGGGTATTCAAGTTTCAGGTGGTAGAAGACTTGCTACAAAACTTGACCGATTCAGAAATGTATGCCTACGCCCCGGTACGCGGAACCAAAGCGTTCAGCGAGGGCGCATTCGATTGGGTCTTCGGGCCTTACAGTGACTTGATTCGACAACATTTTTTCTATTCGGTCATCCCGACGACCGGCGGCAGCGGCGCCATCAGTAATTCGTTTTATAACTTCAATGATTTTGGCCAAAAAGTACTGATTCCAAATTTTTATTGGACGCCATATGAAAACTTCGCTTTTGAAGCCAATATCAGTTT
>JAAYZB010000006.1 GCA_012515085.1 Acholeplasmataceae bacterium | reverse complement strand
GGCTTTTTAACCCGTTCACAAAGCCTCTCGCCATTTGGGCTGTGAGATAAGGATCTTCCGAGTAATACTCGAAAGATCGTCCACAAAGCGGATTGCGTTTGATATTGATTCCCGGTCCAAGCAAGACATGAACTTGTTCTTTCCGGCACTCTTTGCCGATGGCTTCTCCAACTTGAAACGTGATTTCCGGATCAAAAGACGACGCCAACGTCACGGCCGGAGGATAACAGACCGAAGCGATGGTTTTGGTTTGAAGCGGATCAACAGGATTTGCTTCTTTCCGCAGTCCATGTGGACCATCTGCCATTTGAATACTGGGAATGTCCAACCGCGGGATTGGATAGGTACGCCAATGATCAAAGCCGACGAGCAAAGCGCATTTTTCTTCTCGAGTCAGTTCGGAGATGATATGTTCGATATCCATGAATATCCTCCTCACGCATTTCGCTCTTTACATTATAACATGGGGATCATTCTATTTGAATGAGGGCCGAAAAAAAAGACTGGAAAGCGACACGGTTTGGCAACCGATGATTCCAGTCTTCTATTGATGAATGGCGACCCGAAAGGGATTCGAACCCCCGACCGACGGCTCCGGAAGCCGCTGCTCTATCCAGCTGAGCTATCGGGCCAGAAAGCAGATAAAAAAACTAATGAAGTGGCGACCCGGAAGGGATTCGAACCCCCGACCGACGGCTTAGGAAGCCGCTGCTCTATCCAGCTGAGCTACCGGGTCAAGCCCAAATACCATTATATCATTTTTTCAAAAAAAGAACAGAAAAAGTGATAGCGATCACAGGGACTTTGGGCGAAAATATGTTATTGGAAATCGGATGACTTCAGTGGTCTCCAAAGAAAAATTATCGAATGGCGACTCGGAGGCGATTCGAACGCCTGACCGACGGCTTAGAAGGCCGTTGCTCTATCCAGCTGAGCTACCGAGTCGTAACGCAATAATTATTATAATCTTTACCAAGACGTTTGTAAAGGAAATTCCCCCTTTGATACCGAAAAATCATTCCCATTATTTTTTGAAACCAATCCGGTTCATTTGTCCCCAAACATGGGTTTCCTTGAGTGAGGAAAGATATCCTTTCACCCGGTAAAGGCTGATCAGTTGGCGCCAACCGAAATTTTCAAGGATTGCGTAAAGCACTAATAAGCGAATGTCTTTCCATGAATAAGTTCGTCGGTCCATTTCGTTGATAAAAAGCGAGAATAATGAGAGAAATATGCCCATGATAACCGTGACAAACAATAGTAACAACAAGATCATGGCATTCAGTAATCCAAATATGATACCAATAAAAATCGCAAAGTAAGCTTGAATTTCTAGCAAGGGCCCCATCATTTCAAAGATAAAGAAGTAAGGCATGCCAATCAAACCCGGTTGTTTGTATTTGGGATTGAAAATCATTTTGCGATGATAAGATAAAATATCGACTAATCCTCTTTGCCAGCGATTCCGTTGGCGAAATAGTGATTTTCGTTCTTCGGGAACCTCTGTATGGCAGCGGGCATGACCGATATAGTCCACTCGAAATTTCAGATGCATTTCCAGTGCTCGCCGAGTAATCCGAACCACGAGTTCCATATCTTCTCCCACGGTGTTTTTTTTGAGGGAACTGACCGTCAGATAACCCCCGACTTCGGTCAAAATTCGTTTTTCAAACAAGCCGAACGCTCCAGATACGATCAATAACGATCTCAGAGACGAAAAACCGGTTCGACTGATATTGAATGCGCGCAAGTACTCAATGGTCTGAAAGCGAACAAGTGCTGATTTTCCGAGGGCGATGGCTTCGATTTGCCCGTGATCAACGATCGATCCATTGACCGGGACAATACTGCCACCCAAGGCCAAGGTAATGCGGTCGTGGTCCAACATGGAAGACATCAATTTAAGAAGGGAGTCTTTTTCTAAGATTGAGTCGGCATCAATACCACAAATATAATCGGCTTTGGCTAGATTGATGCCCACGTTGAGCGCGTCGGCTTTTCCCCCGTTTAACTTATCGACGACCATGAGACTGGGGAGATAGCGATTGCGATAGATTGCTTTGATCGGTTGAGTCGGAATTTTTTCATTCAAGCGGAAATTTTTGCGTTCCAATTGAAAGTGGTCAATCAACTCTTGAAGAGTCTGATCTTTTGAACCATCATTGACAACGATCACTTCAAAGTTGGGGTAGTTCAAGTTCAGTAACGAATTCACACTCTCGACAATGCTTTTTTCCTCGTTATAAGCTGGGGCTATAATGGATATTGATGGTAACATACCTTCTTCAAACAACAAATCATTGGTTTTGATCGACCATAACCGATTTTGTTTAATCGAGCCAAATAAAGAGAACAGAGCCAAAATCAAATAGAGACCGTTCACACTGAGATAATAGACGATGAACCAACGGTTGATCGACACGATATAATCCGCAACCATTTCCCAAAAATTCAAGGATTCTTGACGAACAGAAATGATGATCAGGTAAGTAAGAGG
>JAAYZB010000066.1 GCA_012515085.1 Acholeplasmataceae bacterium | reverse complement strand
ATTTTGATACAATTTTGTCCCAAGCAGATGTGGTAATCACGGGTGAAGGGCGACTGGATCAACAAACGCTGAAAGGAAAAGCGATCAGCGGAATTGCATCCAGATGTTATAAAAGCAACGTTCCACTCATTGCCTTTGTCGGTAGATTGGATCTCGAATCCTCGAATTTTCCTCTTGGTTTGACGAACGTCCATGAAATCACGCCAAGAGACATCGAATTGAAAATTGGCATGTCCCACGCCGACTATTATTTGAAAAAAGCGTTAGAATCATGGATTTCTCAACAATGAAAAGCAAAAAGAGCCGCAAAAACGGCTTTTTTTTCGAGTGTGAACGTTACTGATTATTGGTTTCTAATCGATTGAAACGCTTCAGCCCAACGGGTCAACTGATCGAGCATCGTATTTAGATTTTTCAAATGGCGTTTATGGGGATTGAACTCGACACCATCTATAAAATCCGTGAACAATGACAACAAAACCTGCGCCCGAACATCCGCTACTTGGAGTTCTCCCAAAACCAACCGGACCTGTTCCGCGGCTCGACTCCCGAGAGCGGAGCCATAACTAACCAACCCGGCCGGTTTGTTGTTCCAGGCTTCGTAGGCGGAATCTAAAGCGTTTTTTAAGACCCCGGTCATTCCATGATTGTATTCTGGCACGATGAATACAAAGCCATCGAGACTCGCTATTTTTTCATTCCAGCGATTGACCCCTTCCAGATTATTCGATTCTCCCAGTAACGGTAACTGATAGGTTTTTATATCAACGATCTCATATACGGCGTCCTGTCGGCTTTCGGCATTGGCTTTGATCCATTCTCCGACTTGCGGACTGACTCGACCTTCTCGAGTACTTCCTAAGATTATTCCTATTCTTAAATGGTTTTCTTTTATCATTATTAGTTCTCCCTATTAAATATATTCTAGTGATGCTATTCCCACTTTATTATACCATTCATTGAGCAAATAGCCTACTCATCTGCTCTTCCGATTAAATGCTGAAACAAAGCAGTGCATCGCCCAAATTGAACTTGATTATGATAAGATTTCTCTGTGTTTTTTAATTGATTATATTTCGATTAAAAAAACCATTTAGTAATTATTTATTAATAATCGGCTTAAAAATGATTGACCTCAAAGACATTCAGACATATAATAAAGGCGAACCAGATTTTTACCAAGATATTTTTCTATAACGAATCTAAGGTTTTTTTACACTGTTCGCGGATAATTGGAAACAATCTTGTTATTTAAAAATCTGTGTGATAGAATTACTAATATGAATAGTATCAATAAAATTCAATATGGAGGGAAAAAATGAAAAAGTTTTTTAGTGTTATTCTTCTCGCTTTGCTTGCTTTTGGTGCTTTGGTTGGATGTGCAGGAAGGACCTACGAGATTGCTTTGGTCACCGACGTTGGCAATATCGATGATAAGTCCTTTAATGAAGGAGCATGGACAGGTGTAAAGAACTATGCAGAAGCCAACGATATTTCATACGACTATTTCCGCCCAGCTGAAGATAGCCAAGCAGCTCGGGTTGAAACCATCGAAGCCGCGATTGATAAAGGCGCGAAAATAGTTGTGTGCCCGGGATACTTGTTTGAAACAGCGATCTTTGAAGTTCAAGCGGATTATCCCGATGTTGCCTTCCTGATTCTGGATGGCGAACCCAACAATGGCGACTTCAGCAATGACGGTGCAAACCTCGTATATGAAACCGCCGACAATGTTCACTGCGTCTTATATCAAGAAGAACAAGCTGGATTCCTTGCCGGATATGCGGCTGTTCAAGAAGGATTCCGGAGCTTAGGCTTCATCGGTGGAATGGCGGTTCCGGCTGTGATCCGTTATGGCTATGGCTATGTCCAAGGTGCGGAAAAAGCGGCTGTGGATCTCGGTCTGGCTACCGGTGCCGTAACGATGAAGTATTACTATGTGGGTGCTTTTGAAGGAAGCGATGCGCTAGAAACCAAGATGGATGGCTGGTATGCCGCTGGTGTTGAAGTCATTTTCTCTTGTGGTGGAAAGCTCTATACGAGCGTTGTGGCTGCGGCAGCAAACACGACTGCTGGAAAAGTCATCGGTGTTGACGTCGACCAACAAGCTGAAAGCGATAGAATCATCACCTCCGCAATGAAAGCTTTAACTTTGTCTGTGGAAGAATCCCTTGAAGCCTTCTTTGATAATGAAAAAGCTTGGCCAGCAACCCTCGCCGGTAAAACTAGAACGATGGGTGCAGTTGAAAACGGTATCGGTTTACCAACTGCTGCGGCTTCATGGAGATTGACAAACTTCACAGTAACGGAATATAACGCCCTCTTTGCGGACCTTGTCGATGGCGATATTGTGGTAAGCGCAAGCACTGCTGCTGAACCAACCGTTACAAAAATCGTGGTTGACTACGACGCGTGATCTCAAACATATTTTGGTTTTTGAAAAGGGCCTAGCCCTTTTCTTTTTGTTTATGTTATACTATCATTGAATTCTAAGATTTTATATGTTTCTAATCGAGAGGTCATTATGGACAATTACATCATCGAGATGAAGAACATCACCAAGGAATTCCCCGGTATCCGAGCCAATGATGATATCACCCTGCAGCTAAGAAAGGGAGAAATCCATTCACTGCTGGGAGAAAACGGAGCCGGGAAATCTACGTTGATGAGTATTCTCTTTGGGCTTTATACCCCAGATACGGGAATGATCCTGAAAAATGGTGAAGCAGTCAAGATTACCAATCCAAACGATGCCAACGCTTTGGGAATCGGCATGGTTCATCAACATTTCAAACTTGTGGAAGTATTCACCGTCTTAGAGAACATCATTTTGGGTGCAGAACCCACAAAATCAGGCTTTTTGACACTCAATGAAACTCGAAAAAAAGTGATTGAATTATCAGAAAAATATAACTTACACGTCAATGTGGATGCAAAGATCGAAGATATATCGGTAGGAATGCAACAGCGAGTCGAAATCTTGAAAATGCTGTACCGGGAAAATGAAATCTTGATTTTTGATGAGCCAACCGCCATTCTGACGCCTCAAGAGATCGAGGAGCTCATGCAAATTATGAGAAACTTGATCAAGGAAGGCAAATCGATTCTTTTCATCACACATAAACTCAATGAAATCATGGCGGTGTCGGACCGTGTTACTGTTCTCAGAAAAGGTAAGTGGATGGGTACCGTCAATATCAAAGACACCACCAAAAGTGAATTATCAATGATGATGGTGGGTCGCAAAGTGAAGACGATCCGCAGTGATAAAAGGGCGCAATCTCCCGACGTGATATTGAAAGTTGAACATCTCACCGTTGCTAATAAGCTTCACAAAAAGTTAAACGCCGTTAAAAACGTCTCGTTTGATGTCCATTCTGGTGAAATCGTAGCCATTGCCGGGATTGAAGGTAATGGACAAAGTGAACTGGCTTATGCCCTAACCGGATTGGAAAAAACGATTTCAGGAATCATCCATTTTTCGAATGTGGATATCACCAACAGCTCCATTCGGGATCGTGTGAAACTGGGAATGAGCCATATCCCGGAGGATCGTCACAAATATGGCTTGATTCTGGATTACAGTTTGGAGAAAAATCTAGTTTTAAAACGATACTGGCAATCCGATTTCAACCGTCACGGCATCATCTTGAAAGAAGCGGTCCGAAATTATTCGGATAAATTGATTGAACAATACGATATTCGCAGTGGTCAAGGCTCCACAACCATCGTTCGCAGTATGAGCGGAGGAAACCAACAAAAAGCGATCATTGCTCGAGAGATCGATTTTAATCCAAATCTGGTTGTGGCCGTCCAGCCCACTCGCGGTTTGGATATAGGAGCCATTGAATATATCCATACCCAATTGATCAAAGAAAGAAATTCCGGTAAAGGAATCTTGCTCATCAGTTTGGAGTTGGAAGAGGTGCTCGCTCTCAGCGATCGCATCTTAATCATGTATAACGGTGAAATCGTAGCGGAACTGGATCCCCACAAGACGACCCCCAATGAAATGGGTTTATACATGGTGGGTGGAAATAGATCCACTCCCCAAAATCAGGAAGCGGGTGATCTGGCATGACCAAGAAAACGAAACCGGTTGTCTATGCCGATCGGCGTTTTCTCGATCGGCTCACAGCGGCACCAGGTTTTACCAGTGTGTCCGCATCCGTCATTTCAATTATAGTTGGTTTGATATTAGGCTTCATCTTGCTTCTTTTCATCGATGCTGGATCTTCCTTTTTGGGAATGAGTGATTTGCTCACATATGGTATCTCTAGCGCGAAGAGCTTCGCAAAAGTCTTATATAAAGCAGCCCCGTTGATGATGACCGGCTTGTCGATTGGTTTTGCCTTTCGAACCGGCCTCTTCAATATTGGAGCGACGGGCCAATATACGATTGGCGCCTTCTTCGGTCTCTTTGCGGCGATCATGTGGAAATTCCCCTGGTGGGCTGCCATCTTGATCGCTATGTTGGCTGGAGCCGTGTGGGGGGCAATTCCTGGATTCTTCAATGCCTATTTCCATGTCAATGAAGTCATCACGTCCATCATGTGTAATTGGACAGCGTTGTTCTTATGCAACTTGATATTCATGAATACACCCGGCATGTGGCTGAATCCCTCTGACCGCTCACGGACGATTTCTGTCGTTACGGCAAATCCTTCAGGATTGTTGCCAAGGTTTGGACTGGATAAGTTGCTTGACAGTTCCTATGCCAATATCGGCATCTTCATCACGATATTGATTGCTGTAATAGTCTACTTCATCCTCGAAAAAACCACCTTTGGATATGAACTAAAGGCGGGAGGTTACAACCGTCATGCCAGCGTTTATGCAGGGATCAAGTCCAAACGGAACATCCTCTTCGCGATGATGATCGCCGGAGGTTTGTCGGGTATTGGTGGTGCTATCAGTTATTTGGCTGGCACAGTTGATTATACGATCTCTTCTACATCGCTGTTGCCGATGGGTTTTAATGGAATCCCTGTCGCTCTACTCGCATTTTCGCACCCGCTTGGGATTATTGCTAGCAGTGTCTTCATTGGCTATCTGCAAGTAGGTGGAGAAGCCATGCAGCCAGAATTCAGTGCCGAGATGGTTAACGTGATTTTATCCATCATCATCTATTTCAGTGCTTTCTCTCTGATCATGCGTGGCGTGGTCAGAAAGTTTATCAAAAGAAAAGAAAAAAAGGAGACACCAGAAACTCCGGATGCTCCCGTCGAACCACCGGTTACCGAATCGAAAGGAGTTGAGAACTAATGGATTTCATTGCCCTGGTTCTTTCTTCCACCATCGCCTATGGTGTCTCACTTCTGCTCGTCGCCTTGGCCGGGATGTTCAGTGAGCGCAGTGGTATCATCAATATTGCTTTAGAAGGTATCATGATCTTTGGCGGTATGGCCGGCTCCATCTTCCTAAGTTTGATGGCCAATAGCACATTTGCCGAAAACGCCCCCCAACTCACGGTATTGATCGGTATGCTGATAGCGGGGGTAAGTGGTGGTTTACTCTCTATTTTGCTTGGATATGCTGCGATTCGCTTGAAAGCGGATCAGACAATTTCCGGAACGGCGCTCAACATCTTCGCTCCCGCATTCGCTGTGGTGTTTGTGTGGGCGATTCAAGGACAAGGATTGACGGATATTCCGCTTCCTCGGTTCAT